>NZ_JBVPVA010000480.1:0-3915 GCF_055612215.1 Actinomycetospora sp.
CGACGCCGCCGAGGTGGACGGTCGCGTCGACGATGCGGTGCAGGTCGCGGGCGCCGTAGTACTCGGTGCGGTCGTGGCCGGCGCTGCCGACGGTCCGGACGCCGGGCAGGACCCGTCGCGCGATCGCGTCGATGGTGGCGATCCAGCGGGGCGAGGTGGCGAGCCGGGTGGGGACGGCGCGGAGCAGCCACCCCAGCGGAGTGCGGCGGCCGAGGCGGATCGTGGCGGTGAGATCACCCGCCTCGAGCTCGGCGTTCGCGGTCTCCACGTGCATCTCCACCGGCACGAGCCGGACCTCGTCGAAGGTGTAGGTGGTGGCGACGAAGTCGGCGACCTCCTGCGAGGGGGCGAGCAGGACGCGGTGCCCGTCGGCCTGCTCGAGCATGACGTCGGTGAACGCCCCGAGCGGCGAGGACGGCCAGTGACCGACGACGAGCCGCACCCCCGCCGCCGTCCCCAGCCCGCCGATCCACCCGTCGAACCGCTCCGGTGCCTGTCGCATCGCCCGAGAGTGTCGGGGGTCGGGCGCATGCTGCGCGCGTCGAGGACGAAGGCCTCGAACGGGACGCGGAGGACGACATGTGCTGGATGTGCGACGACCCCACGATGACCCCGGGCGAGGCGCTCGCCCGCACGGCGGAGATGGTCGAGCAGTACGGCTGGGCGGTCGAGTTCGTGGAGGGCGACCGGGTGCACCCGCCGTGGGCCTACACGGTCGGGCTGACGCTGCGGGGGCTGCCGGAGCTGGTCGTGACGGGGGTCGAGGCCCCGGAGGCGAGCGATCTGCTGAACGACTTCGCCGACGGCGTGGTGCACCACGGCGAGCGGCTCGCGGCGGGGCAGCGGCTGCGGTGCCCGCACGGCAGCGAGATGGAGGTGGTGGAGCTGCAGCACCCGGACGCGCACCTGCTGACCGCCGTCTCGCTGTTCCGGGGGGTGACGCTGCGGGCGCTGCAGATCGTGTGGTCCGACGACCACGGGCACTGGCCGTGGGAGGTGGGGTTCCGCACGAGACGGGGTCGGGGTCAGACGGTGCTCGGGCCGCGCTCGGTGGGACCGCCGCCGACGCGCTGAGTAGCACATCGTGTGCTACTTTCTCGTCGTGGAGCGCATCGGTGTTCGTGAGCTTCGGCAGCACGCGTCGCGGTACCTCGATCTCGTCAAGGCCGGCGAGACCGTGGAGGTGACGGAACGGGGCGAGCTCGTCGCTCTGCTGGTCCCCGTGCCACGCGGTGACACTGCGAGGGATCGACTCGTCGCGGCGGGAAAGCTGATCCCTGCATCGGCCCCGACGGGGCGCCTGAGGTCGTCGCATCCCGTCGTGCCCGAAGCTGGGGAGCCCACGAACGAGGAGCTGCTCGACGCCGAGCGCGAGGAACGCCCGTGATCTATCTGGACTCGTCCGCGTTGCTGAAGTTGGTGCGGGCCGAGGCGGAGACCGAGGCCCTTCAGGGGTGGCTGGCCGTGCACCACGAACAGCCCCTGGTCAGCAGTGAGGTGGGCCGCGTGGAGGTGCTGCGTGCCGCGCGGCGAGTCGGCCGACGGGTCCACGCGGAGGCCCGTGTCCTGGTCAACGACCTCGACCTGGTCCCCCTGGGGCGCGCCGTCCAGGACCTGGCGTCCGACATCGGCGATCCGGTGCTGCGCACCCCCGACGCACTGCATCTGGCCTCGGCCGTACTCCTGGCCGAGCACCTGACCGCCTTCGTCGCCTACGACCACCGACTGGCGGGCGCGGCGCAGGCCGAGGGACTGGTGGTCGCCGCCCCCGGCTCGCCACCCTGACGTGGACGAGTCGTCAGCGGGCGCGCGTCGTCTCCGGGGTCGGGAGGCCTGTGATCAGTGCCGACGGCGTACCAGCGCCCCGACCGGGACCATCAGCGTCTTGGTGATCTCGGTGGACAGTCGCAACCACCAGCGCAGCGGGCGCGGGACGACGAGGAAGTCGCCGGCGGCCGCGGAGCGCAGAACCCGGCGCACGGTTCCGCCGTCGACCTCCGGGCCGTCGTGCCCCGCAGTACTGATCTCCAGCACGGAGACCCCGCCACCGTGCTCTGCGTGGTCGACCTCCCCGACGTACTCGACGAGCCGGCGGATGCCCGTGTTGTCGGTGAGCACCTCGGCCGAGAACCGCTCGACGCCCTCCTCGGCGGCACGCCGCGCCAGGTCGTGGGCCAACGCCGTGCCCAGACCGCACTGCTGCCAGTCGTCGGCCACGGTGATGGCCATCTCGGCGACGGCACCGTCGTCGCCGTCGCGGACCCAGCGGGCTTCGCCGATGACCGTGCCGCCGTCGTCGTCCCCGGCGTCGGCGACCGCGACGAGCGCCTCGTGGTCGCGGTGGTCGACCTCGGCCAGACGACGCAGGGCCTGCGACGACACCGCAGGCTTGCCGCCGAGGAATCGCTGGTAGCGGGAGCTGCTGCTCAGCTCCTCGAACATGGCGCCCAGGCCGGCCTGGTCGTCGGGACGCAGGCTGCGCACGAGTACCTCGTCACCGGAGCGGAGCCGGACGTGGTGGTGCACCGTCGGCGCCTCGCGGTGGTCGGCGGACATGCGTTCAGGGAACCGGGCTCCTGCTCGCCTGCCAACCGCCTCCCGGTCGATGCGGGTGGACCCGTCGAAATCCTGAGACGAGCGGTACCGCGGGGCCCTCGTCGTCCGTCGGATTATGACGGTCGGCGCTCGCTATGACGCATGTCATAGCCACGGACCGTCGGTCCGCCCCTCACTATGACGCTCGTCATGTCCGGTGGAGAGGAGTCGTGGATGACCGAGGCACCCCGACGCATGTGGCAGCTGTTCGAGCCGCTGCACGCGGTCACCTACTTCACCCCGGAGGCGCGCGCGGCGTCGGACGCCCTGGGCCTGCGGGGGTTCTGGATGGGCTACGCCGCGCAGCGGGTCGCGCCCCTGGGTCCCGTGGGGGCGGAGATCGCGACCGCGGCGTTCTTCGGGTTCCATCCCTCGCGGATCGCCCGCGCTCTCCCGGATGCGTGGCGGTACACGACGCCGGGGGACGCGCTCGACGCCCGTCTGTCGGGAGTGGACGGGGCCCTGCGGCGGATGTGGGGCGAGGAGGTGCTGAGGTCGCGGGAGCTGGTGGAGGCGGCCGAGCTCGCGTGGCGCGCAGCGGCCGGCGCCGACTGCGCGGGTCGCGTGCTCGCGGCGGCCAACCAGGCACTGCCGCGCCCGGGACGCGCGCACCTGGCGTTGTGGCAGGCGTGTACGACGTTGCGGGAACACCGCGGCGACGGGCACGTCGCCGTGCTGGTCGCGCGCGGGCTCACCCCGGTGCAGGCGCACCTGATCAAGGCAGGCGCGGGTGAGGCCGAGGCGGAGGTGCTCCAGGAGGCCCGGCGGTTCGACGACGAGTCCTGGCAGGGCGGCCTCGCCGAGTTGCGGGAGGCCGGGCTGATCGACGCCGATCATCGCCTGACCGTCGCGGGGCGCGGTCTCCACGCCGACGTCGAGCGCGCCACCGACGCGGCCGCGGCCTCGCCGTGGCGGCACCTCGGCGGCGCCACCGACGCCCTGGCCACCCTGCTGGCGCCGCTCGCGGCCGGCGTGGTGGCCACGACGTTGCCGGTCCCGAACGCGATCGGTCTCCTCCCGGACGCGACATGACGCCCGTCGGCTTCCTCGGCCGGGCCCGATGGGCTCCAGCACGGCGACGGTGCTGGGTGCCGGCGAGGCCGCGGTCGTCCTTGCTCAGGAGGTGCTGAGCAGGAGGTCGATCTCGGTGGCGACCGCGTCGAGGGGCTCCATGTCGTGGCGCGCCCGCGACATGATCAGGGCGCCTTCCACCGCGCTGATCACGAGCAGGGCGACCCGCGACGCCCGGGCCTGCTCCATGCCGCCCCGTGCGAGGGCGCGCTCGAGCGGCCCGGTCCACCGTCGGAAGGCGTGCGCCGT
>NZ_JBVPVA010000531.1:0-1133 GCF_055612215.1 Actinomycetospora sp.
CGACCCACCTCGTCGACCGCCGCGCGCGCGTCCGGCGCCTCGGCGCTGCCGGTGACCTCGAGGACGCCGAACGGGACCGAGGGGACCCCGCCGACCTCGACGAGGCGCTCGAGGAGGTCGGCGAGACCGTCCTCGTCCAGACGCGTGAGGTCGGTCATGAGGTGCACCCGGTACTTCGTCATGACGCGGGAGTCTGCCCCGGTGTGGCCGACCGGACGAGGGAGCCGCGGCCCCGGTCAGACGTTGAAGCCGAACTCGACCAGGTCGCCGTCGTGCACCGTGACCGCGCGCGAAGGACCCGCTCAGGCGCAGGCGACGGTCTACCAGGTGCTCTGCGAGCCGGTGCGCGAGACACTGCGGGCGTGAGCCCGGAGTCGGCGTTCGAGGCCTTCGAGGCGGCCGTGGCCGATGTGTCCGGCCTGCCCGGGGTGACGCGGCGGACGATGTTCGGCCGCGACACGCTGCTCGCGCGGGGCCACCCGTTCGCGTTCCGCGACGGCGACCGCATCGCCCTGAAGCTGCCCGACGCGATCGATCTGGTCGCGAGCGGTGCGGGCACTGCACCCGTCATGGGCCGGCGAGTGATGCGGCAGTGGGTTGCGGTGCCGCTCGACGACTCGTCGGGCGTGGCCGAGCGGGTGGACGCGGCGCGGCGGTTCGTCGATCACTGAAAACGACGGCCCGTGCGGTCACCGAGGCGCGTCATCATGGACGACGTGCTGCCGCTCGTGACCGCGATCGCCCCCGTCCTCCGCGGCCGAGTGCTCTTCGCCGTCCCGACCCGGTCGCCCCGGTTCGTCCTGACCGTCGACGACGGTCCGGACCCGTCGACGACGCCGGCGCTGCTCGGGGCGCTGCGCCGACGCGGGGCGCACGCGACGTTCTTCCTGATCGGCGAACGGGCGTCGGCGTATCCGGAGCTCGTGGCCCGGATCGCGGCCGACGGCCACGAGGTCGGCAACCACACCTGGCGCGACGAGCCGACGTGGCGGCTGCCCCCGGGGGACTTCCGGGACGGGCTCCGTGCGACCCAGCGGGTGCTCGAGGCCCACGGCCCGGTGCGGTGGTTCCGGCCCGGCTCGGGGTGGCCGACGTCCGGCCACCTCGCGATCGCCGAGGAGGAGGGCCTGCGC
>NZ_JBVPVA010000567.1:0-8140 GCF_055612215.1 Actinomycetospora sp.
GGCGGGCTGCGCAGCGGTCGCGTCGTCACGGGGCCGCCGAGCGGGCCGGTCGTCACCGGACCCCGTAGCGGGCCGACCCCGGTGCCCTGGGGCGCCCGGCCCGGCGCCGACCGCACCGACCGCACCGACCGCACTGCGCGGCCGGCACTCGAGGGCGCGCTCTTCGGTCTCGGCTCCGGCCGCTCCCGGAGCTGACGGCCGCCGCGCGAGGGGAGGATCCGGTCTCTCTAGCCGACCGAGGGCTCCCCTCGTGCGACGAGCAGGCCGGCGCGAGGGGAGGATCCGGTCGCTCTAGCCGACCGGGGCCTCCCCTCGCGTGGGGTCCGGGACCCCGAGGTGCGTCGCGACCCACTCGGTCACCGCGTGGATGAAGATCCGACGGTTCTCGAGGCGCTGGATCTCGTGGCCCTCGTCGTCGAAGAGCAGGTAGCGGACCTCGACGCCGGCGGCCTTCGCCCCGTGCACCGCGAGCTCGGCCTCATGGACCGGGACGTTGGTGTCGTACCGGCCGTGCACGACGAGCAGCGGCGCACGCAGCCGGTCCATGCGGTGGACCGGCGAGAGCTCGCGGAGCAGGTTGCGGTCGTGGATGGGGTGGCCGTACTCGCCGACCGCCGCGTCGGCGATCCACGGCTCGGTGCGCGCGAAGAACGTCTCGAAGTCGGCCATCCCGCACACGTCGACACCGACCGCGAAGAGCTCCGGGTGGTTCACCAGCGCGGCGAGGGTCAGGTAACCGCCGTAGGAGCGGCCCATCACCCCGAGCCGCCCGGCGTCGGCGACCCCGGACTCGACGAGGTGCTCGGCGCACGTCGCCACGTCCCGGATCGCCGCGAAGCGCCCGGCCCCGTTGTCGGCGTTGACGAACGAGCGGCCGAACCCCGACGACCCCCGGACGTTCGCCGCGTACACGGCGACCCCCGCGGACAGCAGCGCCTGGTAGAGCGGGGTGAACACCGGCCGCTCCTGGGACTCCGGGCCGCCGTGCAGGTAGATCACCGTCGGCAGCGGGCCGACGGCCCCCAGTGGGCGGTAGAGCCAGCCCGGCAGCGCGAGCCCGTCCGGGGTCGCGACGGTCTCCAGCGTCGGGTGCACCAGCGAGCCCCGCGCCCACGTCGGCTCGCCCTGCGGGCAGATCAGCGCCGTGGTCTGCGAGGACAGCTCGTGGCACCACACGGCCGCGGGCACGTCGGGGGACTGGATGCCCATGACCAGCGAGTCCCCGTCGTGGCTGAAGACCGCGGAGGTGACGACCGCGCCGGGCGGGCTGTACGCCGCGGGCTTACCGGTGCCGAGGTCGAGCAGCTCGACCTCGCTGCGCCCGGCGACGTTCCAGACGAGCGCGGCGAGCCCACCGTCCTCGGTCAGCGCGAACCGCTCGAGCTCGGCGTCCTCGCGCTCGGCGAGCACGTCGGGGTACATCGGGCGGGCGTCCGTGGCGACGTCCACGGACACCAGCGCCGCCCGCTCCCGGCCCCCGTCGGTGAGCACGAGCATCCGCGTGCCGCCCTCGACGAAGCGCCCGGCCACGACCGACGAGTCCCGCGTGATCGCCACGGGGTGCTCCACGGCCCCGGGCGGGCCGCCGGGGCCGCGTCCGGCGTCGATGCCGTGCCAGCCCTCGGTGCCGTCCAGGTCGACGATCCCGACGTGGCGCGAGCCCCGCCGGCCGCGGCGCAGCAGCACCCGGCGCTGGTCGGGGGAGACGTCGAGGATCTGCAGCGCGTGGCCGGAGCCCAGGCGCTGACGCTGCTCGCTGTCGACGTCGACCAGCCAGGCCGTCGTCGTCTCGCTGTCGGACTCGGTGATCGCCACGACCGAGCCGGCGTGGGTCCAGCGGTCCAGCGAGACCGCGCCGCGGTCGCCGTCGCCGACGCCGCGGATCGGGTGCAGGCCGGTCCCGTCGGGCCGCACGACGAGCACCGTCGAACGCTCCCCGCCCTCGGCGGCGGCCTCCACGGCGAGCCAGGCCCCGTCGGGCGACCAACGCACGACCGAGACGAGGTCGGGACCGGTGTCGAGCGACCACTCCTCGCCCGTCGCGCGCCGGTGCATCCGCACCTCGGGCCGCCCGTCGCCGTCCCAGACGAAGGCGATGATCGTGCCGTCGGGGGACGGGCTGGGCGACCAGCAACGGGTCGCACTGATCCACTCGTCCACGACAGGGGAACCTACGTCAGCCGATCTCGTGGGCCTGCAGCCACATCTCCAGGAGTGCGACCTGCCACAGTGCGTTGGCGCCGAGGTTGGTCCGCCCGGAGTTCGGGTCGTCGAGCATCGTCGCCACCGCGTCCTCGCGGAACAGCCCGCGCCGCTTGGCGGCCGGGTCGGTCAGCGCGGCCGTGACCCGCTCGAGCACCGGCCCGGAGAGCTGCCGGATCGCGGGCACCGGGAAGTAGCCCTTCTTCCGGTCGATGATCTCGTCGGGGAGCACGCCGCGCGACGCCGCCTTGAGCACGCCCTTGCCGCCGTCGGCCATCTTGAGCTCGGGCGGGCAGGCGCCCATGGTCTCGACGAAGTCGTGGTCGAGGAACGGCACGCGCGCCTCGAGGCCCCAGGCCATCGTCATGTTGTCGACGCGCTTCACGGGGTCGTCGACCAGCATCACCGTGGTGTCGAGCCGCAGCGCCGCGTCGACGGCGTCCGTCGCGCCGCGCCGGCCGAAGTGCTCGCGGACGAGGTCGAGCGAGGGGTCCTCGTCGAGCATGTACTCCGGGGCCACCAGCTCCCCGATCTCGTCGTGCGGGCGGTCGAAGAACGCCTTGTGGTAGGCCTCGACGGCGCCCTCGCGGCCCACCCGCGCGATCGGCGGGTACCAGTCGTAGCCGCCGAGCACCTCGTCGGCGCCCTGGCCGGACTGCACCACCTTGATCGACTTCGAGACCTCGCGCGAGAGCAGGTAGAACGCGACGACGTCGTGGCTGGTCATCGGCTCGGACATCGCGGCGATCGCCCCGGGCAGCGCCTCGTCGGTCTCCGCCTTCGGCACCCGGAACTTCGTGTGGTCGGTGCCGTAGGTCTCGGCGACCAGGTCGGAGTAGTCGAATTCGTCGCCGGTCTCACCGCCCTCGGACTCGAAGCCGATCGAGAAGGTCTTGAGGTCCTTCTGTCCCATCTCGGCGAGCAGGGCGACCACGATCGACGAGTCGATGCCGCCGGAGAGCAGCACCCCGACCGGGACGTCGGAGACCATCCGGCGCTCCACCGCCGTCCGCAGCGAGTCCAGGGCGATCTCGGCCCACTCGGCGTCGGAGTGCTCCTCCTCGCCGCGGACGAACTTGGGGGTCCAGTAGGTCCAGTCGCTCTGCGCGCCGTCGGGCTCCACGGTCCGCACGACGGCGGGCGGGAGCTTCTGGACGCCACGCAGGATGGTGTTCGGGGCGGGCACCACGGCGTGGAAGCTCATGTAGTGGTGCAGGGCCACCCGGTCGATCTCGGTGTCCACGCCGCCGGCGGCGATCACGGCGGGCAGCGACGACGCGAAGCGCAGCGCGCCGGACACGGGCGCCACGTAGAGCGGCTTGATGCCGAGCCGGTCGCGGGCCAGGACGAGCCGGCCGGTGTTCCGATCGGAGATCGCGAAGGCGAACATGCCCTTGAAGTGCTCGACGCAGCGCTGGCCCCACCGGTGGAACGCCTTGATGATCACCTCGGTGTCCGAGGTGGAGAAGAACCGGTAGCCCTCGCGCCCGAGCTCCTCGCGCAGCTGCTCGTAGTTGTAGATGATCCCGTTGAAGACCGCGGTCAGGCCGAGCTCGGAGTCCACCATCGGCTGCGCGCCGGTCTCGGTGAGGTCGATGATCTTCAGGCGCTGGTGGGCGAGGGCGAGCGGGCCGTGCCCGACCACGCCCCAGCCGTCCGGCCCGCGGGCCTCGAGGACCTGCGCCATCGCCAGGACGGCGCCCACCTGGGCCGAGCCCCCGTCGAAGCGGAACTCACCGGCGATGCCGCACAACTCGGTCTCCCTTCGGTCGACGTGTGCGTGCGTTCCCGTGCCCTGGCACGGAAACCTGCACGCACCTTCAGCGCTGCACGCCGACAGGGCGTCAGCGCAAGATCCAGGTGTCCTTCGAGCCCCCACCCCGCGACGAGTTGACCACGAGGCTGTCGGCGGGCGCGACCCGTGTGAGGGGGGTCGGCAGGACGGCGGGCTCCGGACCGAGCACGACGAACGCGCGCAGGTCCACCACGCGCGGAGCCAGCTCGGTGCCCGTGAAGGTCGGGTGGGTCGAGATCTGGATGGTCTCCTGGGCCACGTAGCTCGCCGGGTCGGCCCGCAGGTCCGCGGCCGCGCTCTCCAGCTCGGCCTCGCCCGAGTGCGGGCCGATGACGATGCCGGCCCCGCCGTAGCCGTCGACGGGCTTGAGGACCAGCTCGGCGAGGTGGTCGAGCACGTGCTCGCGCTGCTCGGGGTCGGCGCAGAAGTAGGTCGTGACGTCGTCGAGCAGCGGCTTCTCGCCGAAGTAGTACTCGGTGAGCGCGTGGATGTGCGGGTAGACGGCCTTGTCGTCGACGAGCCCGTTGCCCGGCGCGTTGGCCAGCGCGAAGCGGCCCGCGCGCACCGCGGCCTGCAGCGGCTCGCGCAGGACGCGGCCGTCGGCGTCGGGGGAGTCGAACAGGAGCTCCTCGTCGATGCGCCGGTAGGCGACGTCGATCCGCTGCCCGGAGACCCCGACCGTGATCGTGCCGTCGTCGGTGACCCGCAGCCCCGAGGGCTCGAGCAGCGGCACCCCCATCTCCTCGGCGAGCATCGCGTGCTCGAAGTAGGCCGAGTCCGCCGGACCCTCGGTGAGTACTACGAGGCCCGGCTCGTCCCCGGCCGACGCGGGGGCGCAGGAGAGCAGTGCCTCGCGCAGCATCGCGGGGGCCTCGTCGGAGTCGACGACGCCCTCGGGGGCCTGCAGCTCGGGCAGGACGCTGCGGACGACGCGACGGTCGGCCATCGCGTAGGCGATGCCCGAGGGGATGCGCAGGTTGTCCTCGAGGACCTTCCAGCGCCCCTCGCCGTCGCAGACCAGGTCCAGGCCCGAGATCAACGCCCGGGTGGCGCCCGGTGGCACCGTCATCGACGCCTCGCCCTCGGCCGGCAGCCAGCGCAGCGCCTCGCGCGGCAGGACCCCGTCGCGCAGGCAGGCCTGCTCGCCGTGCAGGTCCTGCAACAGCGTCTCGAGGGTGCGGGCGCGCTGGATCAGCCCCGCCGTCAGCGACTCCCACTCCGGGCGGGCGATCAGGCGCGGGATGAGGTCGAGGGGGAACAGGCGCTCGGGGTCGTCGGGCTGGGGGAAGAACATCGAGCGCGCCCGCTGTTCGGCGTCGCGGCTCTTCTCGTGCGCGAGCAGCCCGGAGGGACCGATCCGCTCGAGGCTCGCGACGAGCCAGGCGTAGGTGGGGCGGACGTGCCCGGTCTCGTCGACGGCCTCGTCGTAGGACGGCGGGTGGTAGTCCCCGAGCAGGACCGGCGCCGCGGTCTCGGGTGTCGGCAGCTGCTCGACGGCGGGCTCGTCGGGCACCCCGCGGGTCTCGGCGACGAGCATGTCGACGACGCCCTCGAGGCCGCCACCGCGGTTGGCCCGCTGGCGCTGGCGGGCGGCGGAGCTGCCCCGGGCCAGCGCGTCGAGGGCGAGGTCGGAGACCTCCTCCCAGTCGCCGGCGTCCTCGAGGTCCTCGCGCAGGGTGTCGAGCATCAGCCGGATCGCCCGCGACGGCGGCACCAGGTCGCGCCGCACGACGTCGACGAGGTCGCCCTCCAGACCGGAGCGGGCCGCGCGCCAGCTGGCCGCGCGCAGCAGCTCCGGCCGGTACTGCGGCTGCGGGCGGCCCTCGGTGTGGGCGCGGACGCCGTGCACGACGAGCGCGCGGGCGAGGCCGGCGATCAGGACGACGCCGTCGACCGTGGGGGAGGCGTCGCAGATGCGCAGCTCGACGGTCTTCTGGTGCGCCGAGGGACGCATGTCGAAGTAGACCATCCCGGGGTCGGACATCGTCCCGGAGCGCAGCAGGTCGTCGATGAGGGCGTCGTAGTCGGCGGCGTCGCGCAGCGGGGCGGGCGGGCCCGCCGTCGGCCACCGGTGCCAGGCGAGCGTGCGGGAGCTGGCGTAGCCGGTGTCCTCGCGCTGCCAGAACGGGCTCGAGGCCGAGAGCGCGAGCAGGACCGGCAGCCACGGCGCGGAGTGCGCCATCACGGCGACGGCGGCGTCGCGGTCGGGGACGTCGACGTGCACCTGCGTGCCGCAGATCTGCTGCTCGAAGGCGAGCATCTGGTACTCGTCGCGCATCCGCTCGTAGCGCGGGGAGGCGGTGATGCCCTCCGCGGAGCTGTCGACCAGCGGCACGCTGCCCGCGCCGACGATGCCGAGGCCGCGTTCCTGTGCCATCGAGGAGAGCGTGCGGCGCAGCCGCAGCAGGTCGGTGCGCAGGTCGGACAGGCTCGCCGTCGGCTCGGAGTTGGTCTCGATGATCGAGGGCTTGAGCTCGGCGGCGAACGCGTCGGCGTCCAGTGCCGCGAGCTCGTCGAGGAGCTCGGGCACCCGCGGCACGGCGCTGCGCGTCTCGAGGTCGACGAGGTGGAACTCCTCCTCGACCCCGAGCACGACGCTGCCGGCCGTGGCCATCCGCTCATCGGACATGCGGTGCACGCTAGGGGGACCGTGTCACAGGGATGTTTCCCGGCCCGCGATCCGTGACCCATCCGGCGTTCACGACTATCCGGGCGGGCCCAGCGGGTAGCGGCCTGCGACACTTCGCCCCCGTGCGCGTCTACATCGGCTCCGACCACGCCGGCTTCGAGCTCAAGGGCCACCTGCTGAACGAGCTCGCGACGGCGGGCCACGAGGTCGTGGACATCGGCCCGGAGGTCTACGACGCCGACGACGACTACCCGCCGTACTGCACCGCGACCGGTGAGCGGACCCTCGCCGACCCCGGCAGCCTCGGCGTCGTGATCGGCGGCTCGGGCAACGGCGAGCAGATCGCGGCGAACAAGGTCCGGGGCTGCCGCGCCGCCCTGGCCTGGAACGTGGAGACCGCGGAGCTCGCCCGCCGCCACAACGACGCCCAGGTGGTGGCCGTCGGGGCGCGCATGCACACCGCCGACGAGGCGACGACGATCGTGCTGGCCTTCCTCGCGACGGCGTTCGAGGGCGGCCGCCACCAGCGCCGCATCGACATGCTGGACCGGTACGAGAAGGGCGAGCCGATGTGAGGGTTTCTCGTCGCCGCGACGAGCAGACCCGCTCACATGCCTGAGGGCCACACCATCCGGCGCCTCGCGCGCTCCCACGTCCGCCGCTTCCGGGGCCACGAGGTCGCCGTCAGCTCGCCGCAGGGCCGCTTCGGCGCGGGCGCCGAGCTCGTCGACGGCCGCGTGCTGCGCCGGGTCGACGCACACGGCAAGCACCTGTTCCACGTCTACGAGCCCGACCTGGTCGTCCACGTCCACCTCGGCCTCTACGGGAAGTTCTCACTGACGGCGATCCCGGAGGACGGCGTGCCGGCGCCGATCGGGCAGGTGCGGATGCGGATGGTCGGGAGCACCCACTTCGCGGACCTGCGCGGCGCGACGGCCTGCGAGGTGCTCACCGAGGGCGAGGTCGACGCGCTGCACGAGCGCCTCGGTGCCGACCCGCTGCGTCCCGACGCGGACCCCGAGCAGGCGTGGCGCCGGATCTCCCGCTCCCGCTCGCCGATCGCGACGCTGCTCATGGACCAGGCGGTGATCGCCGGCGTCGGCAACGTCTACCGCGCCGAGGTGCTCTTCCGGCACGGCCTGGACCCGCTGACACCCGGTCGGGAGCTGGGTCGCGAGCGGTTCGACGCGGTGTGGGAGGACCTGGTCGACCTGCTCGCCGACGGCGTGCGGCGGGGCTCGATCGACACCCTGCGCCCGGAGCACGCGGACCTGCGCTGCGACCACCCCGGCCGGCGGCACGACCGCACCTGCGGCCGGCCCGTCTACGTCTACCGGCGCACGGGTCTGCCGTGCCTGCTCTGCGGGACGGAGATCGCGCGCCGCACGCACGCCGCGCGGAACCTCTTCTGGTGCCCGACCTGTCAGTCTGCGACGTGATCGGTGCTGCTATAACGAGCGGGTCACTCGTCCGGGTGACGAACGAGGAGGCGGCTCGTGCGTTCCGTGGTCCTG
>NZ_JBVPVA010000701.1:0-6241 GCF_055612215.1 Actinomycetospora sp.
CTCCACCGCGGCCCGCGACGGCGCACCGGAGACCGCAGCGCGACGCGCCGCGACCCCGACGTACCCGGACCCGGACCCGGACGAGCCCCCGGTCCACGTCCCGCCGGTCCCGCCCGCGGGCGCTCCGGCGTCGTCGACGCGCGGCACGAGGGGCGGCGGGGCGACCGCCGACGGCGCGACGGCCCCGATCTCCGCCTGGGCCTCCGAGCGGACGGGGTGGGACTCCCCCGCCCAGATGACCAGACCGGAGGCGAGCGCCAGCGCGGCGGTCGCGGCGCCGAGCACCCCGGCGCGGCGGGCCCGGCGGGTGCCCGGTCCGATCACGGTGAACGGGACGACGCCGCCGGTGCCGCCGGCGCGCACGGCGGGTCCGGCGGCCAGCGCGGCGGGGACGACCGCGTCCGGGGACGTCGGGTCGGTGGCCGGGCTCTCGGACCAGGAGGCGACCACCGGGACGAGCCGCGCCGGCTCCGCGGGGACCTCGTGGGCCGCCACGCCCCGCCCGACGCGGGCGAGCTGCTCGGAGAACCGGGCGGCGGTCGGCGGCTGCGGGGAGTCGACCTCGCGCAGCAGGGCGGCCAGCGGCGTCGCCGGGTCGTCGTCGCGGGCCGTGGGGAGGGTGACGGCCGCGGGGTCGTCACCGCCCGTGGTCGCGGCCGCGTGCTCGAGGATGCCGGCGAGGACGGCGGCCAGGGCCCGCACGTCGGCCGCGCGCCGGGCGGCCGCGCCGTCGTCGTCCGCCTCGGGGTCGACCACGGGCAGCGGGCCGCTCAGGGACGCGGTGAGCCCGACGAGCCAGGCGTCGGTGTGGGCGCGGTCGACCAGGACGCTCGCCGCGCCGATGGCGCCGTGCTCGACGCCGTGGGCGTGCGCGTGGGCCAGGGCCGACGCGAGCTGCGCACCCATGCGGGCGACGGCGGGCTCGGCGATCGGGCCCTCGCGCAGCACCACGGCCAACGGCTCGCCCGCGACGTTCTCGAGGACGAGCGTGCTCTCGGTGCCCGGGGCGAGCCCGTCAACGTCGTAGATCTCGAGCAGGTGGGGGTGGTGCAGCCGGGCGAGGTGGCGGACCTGCTCGATGCGCTCGGAGAGCACGTCCCCGGTCGCCGGCGGGAGGGTGACCAGCCGCACCTCGCGCCCGAGCACCTCGTCGACCCCGTGGACCGCGGCGTCGTCGACCCCGAGGGCCAGCGCCACCGTCGGCGGGTCGACCGGGGCGCGCCGCGTCCCGGCGTCCTCCGTGATCGGATCGGGACGCTGCGTGAGCGCTTCGGGGAGTGGGTCACCGTCCGGGCCGGACCTGGTCTCGTCGACCGGTGCCTGGGAGGTCACGACCGCTCCCCCTGCCTCCTCTGCGTCGAGCAGTGCCGGACGGCGTCGCTCGTACGAGTGATGATATTACCCGGCAGGGTGGGCGGTCCACGGATCCCGAGACGCAGCGCACCTGAGTCCGGATCTCCGCCTCGACGCAGCCCGGACACGACGACGGCCGGGGAGCGTAGGCTCCCCGGCCGCCGTGGGGGTGGAGGTGCCGGGAATCGAACCCGGGTCCTCCGAACACTCGTCAGGACTTCTCCGTGCGCAGTCTGCTGCGTCTCTGCTCGGGTCCGCCGGTCGCGCAGACACGCCGGCGTGACGACCCCAGTCACTGTTCGATGTCCCGCCGGACCCCGTGACCGGGCCCGACGGTGGAGTCTCCTAGCTGATGCCGACTACCGGGCCGGAGACGAGCCCGGGTCGACAGACCTCACTCCCTGCTGTCAGGCAGCAAGAACGAGGTCGCGCTGAGTACTGTTCTCGGCGCTTATTTCTTTGCGACGGGTGGTTTGCGAGATCATCGTCGCCTTCCTCGGCACGCTTCTCCTGATCAAACATCCGGAGTCGAAACCAGTCACCCCCTTCTCCCGCCGACTGCGCGGCAGGACTGTCGACTATAACGCCCGGGACACCCGCGATCATCCGCACCCGAGCAGCGCGGCCGGCGCGTCGTGCAGCACCGAGCGCAGGAACGCCTCGCCCAGCCGGTCGTCGGCGGCGGCCCAGCCCCGGATCGCCTCGAGCTGGCGCCAGTAGGCGTACGGGATGTTGGGGAAGTCGGTGCCCAGCACCACGCGCCCGGCGCCGGACAGGTCGGCCAGCCGGGCCGGCCAGTCGCGGGGCAGCGGCGCGAACTCCTCGGTGAACGGGGTCCCGACCATCGTCGTGTCGAGCCGCACCGCCGGGTGGCGCTCGAGGAGGGCCAGCGCGGCGTCGTAGTCGGGCAGGCCGGCGTGGGCGAGCACCAGCGGCAGCCGCGGGTGCCGGTCCATCACCTCACCGATGATCTCGATCCCGGTGTGGCGTCCCGGGATCGGGCCGTCCCCGCAGTGCGCGACGACGGGGATCCCCGCCTCGGCGAGCAGGCCCCACGCCGGGTCGAGCAGCGGGTCGCGCGGGTCGTACCCGCCGACCTGCACGTGCGCCTTCACCAGCCGGGCGCCCCGCTCGAGCGCGTCGCCGAGGTAGGTCGTCACCGACTCCTCGGGGAAGAGCGTGGCGGTCGGCACGGCCTCGCCGACCTCGGCGGCCCAGTCCAGCGCCCAGCCGGTCAGCCACGCGGCCATGTCCGGCTTGTGCGGGTAGACCAGCGGCGCGAACGTCTCGACGCCGAACGAGCGCAGCCGGGCGAGGCGCTCGTCCTCGGGGAGCTTGTAGTGGATCGGCCAGTCGTAGCCGTAGTGGGACACGGCGTCGTCGAAGTAGGCCCAGACCTTCGCCAGCATCCGGTCGGGCAGGAAGTGCACGTGCACGTCGACCAGCCCGGAGGCGCCGTCGGGGCCGAGCCCCAGCGACCGGACCCAGCCGGCCACGTCGTCGTCACAGGTCAGGGGCGTGTCGAGGGGCGACACGTCACCAGCCCTTGATCCGGCGACCCACGATCCGCTCCGCCTCGCGCTTGGCGTCCCGCTCGGCCATGGCCTGGCGCTTGTCGTGGCTCGCCTTGCCGCGCACCAGGGCGAGCTCGACCTTGGCGAGCCCGCCCGCGAAGTAGATCGACAGCGGGACCAGGGTCAGCCCGCCCTCGCGGGTCTTGCCGATCAGCCGGGAGATCTCCTCGCGGTGCAGCAGCAGCTTGCGGTGCCGGCGCGGCTCGTGGTTGGTCCAGCTGCCGAAGTCGTACTCCTGGATGTGCAGGCCGCGCAGCCAGACCTCGCCGTCGGTCACCGTCGCGAACGCGTCCGCGAGCGACACGTGCCCGGCCCGCAGGCTCTTCACCTCGGTGCCCTGCAGCGCGATCCCGGCCTCGTAGACGTCGAGGATCGAGTAGTCGTACTTCGCCTTGCGGTTGGTCGCGACGATCTTGCGTCGCTCCTCGGGGCGGTTGGAGGACGCCTTCTTGCCGGCGCGCTCCTTCGCGCGCCCCGAGTCGGTCGGGACGGCCGTCTTCGCCACCGGGGTGACCTCCTCGTCAGTTGCGCACGTACAGGCGCAGGGTGACATACCCCGTCGCCGTCGCGATGGCCGCTCCGACGACCACCAACAGTGGTGCAACGAACAACAGGACGTCGCTCATCCCGACCGCGGGGATCGCGTTGGAGATCAGCCGGCCGCTCAGCAGCCGGTCGATGAAGAAGAGCTTGCCGAGCACCAGTCCCCCGGTCGCCAGGACCGCGCCGATGACGCCGGTGATCACGGCCTCGATCAGGAACGGCACCTGGGTGTACCAGCGGGTGGCGCCGACAAGCCGCATGATCCCGACCTCGGTGCGCCGGGTGAAGGCCGAGACCTGGATCGTGTTGGAGATCAGCAGCAGGGCGGCCAGCGCCTGGATCGAGGCGAGCCCGAAGGCGGCGTTGCGCACGCTCGCGAGGAACGTGAACAGGTCCTGCACCAGGGCGCGCTGGTCGACGACGTTGCGCACGCCGGGCCGCCCGGTGTACTCGGAGACGATCGCGTCGCCGCGGGTCGGGTCGCGCAGGGTCACGCGCAGCGTCGCCGGCAGGCTCTGCGGGCGGACCAGCTGCAGGATCGACTGGCCCGCGTAGATGCGGAGGAAACGCTGATAGGCCTGGTCCCGGCTCTCGTAGGAGACGGCGGCGACGAGCGGGTCGGCCTGCAGCTGGTCGCGCAGCCCGGTGCACGTCGGGCTCGTGCAGTCCGCGTCGCCGGCGCTGGTCGGCTCGTCGAGGGCGACCTGGACGGCGAGCTGGGAGTAGTAGAGGTCCTGGGTGCGGTCGATGGTCCGCACGGCGAGCAGCCCGGCCCCGAGCAGGCCGAGTGAGATCGCCGTCGTCAGGACCATCGCCACGCTCATGGTGATGTTGCGGCGCAGCCCGGCGAGGGCCTCGCGCCAGACGAAGGCCAGGCCGTTCACGCGGCGCTCCCGGTCACCGGGTGGCCCCGTAGACGCCGCGGGCGTCGTCGCGGGCGAGCTTGCCGAGGTGGAGCTCGACGACGCGGCGGCGCATGGCGTCGACGATCTGCCGGTCGTGGGTGGCCATGACGATCGTGGTGCCGGTCCGGTTGATCCGGTCGAGCAGCAGCATGATGTCGTCGCTGGTCTCGGGGTCGAGGTTGCCGGTGGGCTCGTCGGCGAGCAGCACCAGCGGCCGGTTCGCCAGCGCCCGCGCGATCGCGACCCGCTGGGCCTCCCCGCCGGAGAGCTCGGCCGGCATGCGGTCGCCCTTCCCGGAGAGCCCCACCAGCTCGAGGACCTCGGGCACGACCGCACGGATGGTGTGGGCGGACTTGCCGGTCACCTCGAGGGCGAACGCGACGTTCTCCGCGACGGTGCGGTCGCCCAGCAGCCGGAAGTCCTGGAACACGCAGCCCATGCGCTGGCGCAGCTTCGGCACCTTCCGGTTCGCCAGGCGGGCCACGTTCCAGTTCGCGACGAACACGTTGCCGCTGGTCGGGCTCTCCTCGCGCAGCAGCAGCCGCAGGAGCGTGGACTTGCCCGACCCGGAGGGCCCGATAAGGAACACGAACTCGCCGGGGTCGACGTCCATCGACACGTCGTCGAGGGCCGGCCGCACGGACGTCGGGTAGAGCTTGCTGACGTGTTCGAGCCGGAGCACGGGGCGCGATGCTACGTGGCGGAGTCGATCTTCCCGGACGGGCTAACCCCCTGCCGGGGAGTGCGCGGGGCTAGGCGGCGACCTCGCTCTGCTTGCGCCACCGGATGCCGGCGTCGAGGAAGTCGTCGATGAAGCCGTCGAGCACCTGGCTGGTCTGCGAGGTCTCGTGGTTGGTCCGCAGGTCCTTGACCATCTGGTAGGGGTGCAGCACGTAGGAGCGCATCTGGTTGCCCCAGCTCGAGCCGGAGTCCTTGAGCGAGTCCAGCAGCGCGCGCTCCTCCTCCTTGCGGCGCGCCAGCAGCTTCGCGGCGAGCACGGCCATCGCGGAGGCCTTGTTCTGCAGCTGCGAGCGCTCGTTCTGGCAGCTCACGACGATGCCGGTGGGCAGGTGGGTGAGCCGGACCGCCGAGTCGGTGGTGTTGACGCCCTGCCCGCCGGGGCCGCTCGAGCGGTACACGTCGACGCGCAGGTCCTTCTCGTCGATCTCCACGTGGTCGGTGGACTCGACGACGGGTGCGACCTCGACGCCGGCGAAGCTCGTCTGCCGGCGGCCCTGGTTGTCGAACGGCGAGATGCGGACGAGCCGGTGGGTGCCCTGCTCGACCGACAGCGTCCCGTACGCGTAGGGCGCCGTGACCTTGAAGGTGGCGGACTTGATGCCCGCCTCCTCGGCGTAGGAGGTGTCGTAGACCTCGGTCGGGTAGCCGTGGCGCTCGGCCCAGCGCAGGTACATCCGCATGAGCATCTCGGCGAAGTCCGCGGCGTCCACCCCGCCGGCCTCGGCCCGCACCGTGACCAGCGCGTCGCGCTCGTCGTACTCGCCGGAGAGCAGCGTGCGGACCTCGAAGGCGCTGATGTCGCGGTGGAGGTCGGCGCGCTCGCGGTCGGCCTCGACCGTGAGCTCGTCCGAATCGGTGCCCGACTCCTCGTCGGCCATCTCGTAGAGCGTCGAGAGGTCGTCGAGCCGCGAGCGCAGCGACTCCGCCTTCTTGAGGTCGGCCTGCTTGTGCGTGAAGTCGCTGGTCAGCTTCTGCGCGGTCTCGACGTCGTTCCACAGGTCCGGGGCCGCGACCTGCGTCTCGAGCTCGGCCACCTGGCGCCGCAGACCGTCGAGGTCCATCGCCGCCTCCACGCTGTCGAGGCTGGCGGCGAGGTCCTTGAGTTCGGTCGCGGTCGCATCGTCC
>NZ_JBVPVA010000931.1:0-3531 GCF_055612215.1 Actinomycetospora sp.
CCGAAGCCGGGCAAGGGCCCGCTCGAGCTGCGGGTGCACCTCGAGACCGTCGGCGGGCCGGGCTTCGACCTGACCGAGGCCGGCACGCAGAAGCGGCTCGCGGTCTACGTCGTGACGGACCCGGCGACGGTGCCGGGGATCGCCGCCCTCGGCCCCGACGCCCTTACGCTCTCCCGGGCACAGCTCGCGGAGCTGCTGGCGGGCTCCTCGGCGCGGCTCAAGACGCTGCTCACCGATCAGCGGACGCTCGCCGGGATCGGCAACGCCTACTCCGACGAGATCCTCCACGTCGCGCGGCTGTCCCCGTTCGCGTCCTCGGCGAAGCTCGACGACGAGGCGGTCGACCGGCTGCACGCCGCGATGATCTCGGTGCTGACCGACGCCGTCGACCGCGCGGTCGGGCAGGACGCCGCCCTGCTCAAGGGCGAGAAGCGGTCGGGGATGCGGGTCCACGCCCGGACCGGGCTGCCGTGCCCCGTCTGCGGGGACGTGGTTCGCGAGGTCTCCTACGCCGAACGGTCCTTCCAGTACTGCGCCACCTGCCAGACGGGCGGCAAACCCCTCGCCGACCGGCGACTGTCACGCCTGGTCAAGTGACCGACCAGGGGCGCAACACCGCCGAACGGGCGATCACGGAGGTGCCTCGTCGTGTGCCGCGTTGCTACGACGGGGCACGCTGTCGGACGATGGCGACGTGCCCGGCTGGTTGACCGACCCGACGCTCTACGTCGTCCTCGTCGCGGTCGTCGTCCTGGTCGCGGCCGGGCTGCTGGTCTACCGACGGCTGCGGCGCCGCCACGCGTTCGCCTCGCCCCTCGAGCGGGCGACGTTCTCGACGCTGCACACCGTCTCCCTGGCCGCCCCGGCGCTGCGCGAGGGCCTGTCGGAGTCCTCGGCGCAGTTCGCGGTGCCGTACCTGCGCACGCTGCTCGACACCGAGGCGCTCTCCATGACCGCGGCCGACTGCGTGCCGCTGGCCTGGGACGGCGATGCCGAGCACCACAACCTCGACGTGCGCTTCTACGCCGAGAAGGTCATGAAGACCGGCCGGCAGCAGATGGCCAGCCGCAAGGACATCGAGTGCGGCTCGGACCGGTGCCCGGTCAAGGGGATCGTCGTGGTCCCGCTCGAGGTGGACGGCAACGTCGTCGGGACCCTCGCCGCGGTCAGCGCCGAGACGCCCGGGCCGGTGCTGCTGCGGGCGTCGGCCGAGGTCGCGCGCTACGTGTCCAGCCAGCTCGAGCTCGCCGACCTCGACGACTCCCGCGACCGGCTGAACCGGGCCGAGGTCCGCGCGCTGCGCGCCCAGATCTCGCCGCACTTCATCTACAACGCGCTGAACACCGTCGCCTCGTTCATCCGGACCGACCCCGAGCGGGCCCGCGAGCTGCTCATGGAGTTCGCGGACTTCACGCGCTACTCGTTCCGGCAGGCCGGGGAGTACACGACGCTCGCCGAGGAGCTCAAGAACATCGACCGCTACCTCATGCTCGAGCGCGCCCGGTTCGGCAACCGGCTCGCGGTGAAGGTGCAGGTCGCGCCGGAGGTGCTCTCGGTGGTGCTGCCCTTCCTCGCGCTGCAGCCGCTGGTGGAGAACGCGGTGCGCCACGGGCTGGCGGGCAAGGTGGAGGGCGGGACGGTGACGCTCACCGCCGAGGACTCCGCCAGCGAGTGCCTCATCACCGTCGAGGACAACGGCGTGGGCATGGACCCGCAGGCACTGCGCGAGGACAACCGCGACGCCCACCTCTCGGGCGCCCACGTCGGGCTGGGCAACGTCGACGACCGCATGCGCTCGGCGTTCGGACCGGACTACGGCCTCGTGGTGGAGACCGAGCGGGGCGCGGGCACGAAGATCAGCCTGCGGGTGCCGAAGTTCCGGGCCGGCGTTCGCGTCTGACGACGACCGATGGGGCACGCACACGCCCGTAGGGCAAACTCGACGTCGTGCCCCTGAAGCTCCCCTCGGCCCTCAAGCTCCCGCCGGCGGTCTCGTCGGTGCTGCCCGGCGTGCTCGCGTCCAAGGTCGGTGGCGGCACCGTGAGCGTCGTGCGCCTGAACGGCGTCATCGCCGCGGCCTCCGGACCGGTCCCGCGCGCGCTGATCAACCTGCAGGCCGTCGAGTCCGCGCTGACGCGGGCGTTCGAGGCGGAGAACGCCGTCGCGGTCGCCCTGGTCATCAACTCGCCCGGGGGGTCGCCGACGCAGTCGCAGCTGGTCGCCGACCGCATCCGCGGGCTCGCCGCCGAGCACGAGCTGCCGGTGCTGGCCTTCTGCGAGGACGTCGCCGCGTCGGGCGGCTACTGGCTCGCCTGCGCGGCCGACGAGATCTTCGCGTGCCCGACGTCGCTGGTCGGCTCGATCGGCGTCGTGAGCGGCGGCTTCGGGCTGACCGGGCTGATCGAGCGGTTCGGCATCGAGCGCCGCCTGCACACCGCGGGCGAGAACAAGGCGCGGCTCGACCCGTTCCAGCCGGAGAAGCCCGAGGACGTCGAGTGGCTGCTCGGCATGCAGGGCGAGCTGCACCAGCTGTTCATCGAGTGGGTGCGGTCCCGGCGGGGCACCGCGCTCGACGAGTCCGCCGACCTGTTCACCGGCGAGGTCTGGACCGGGCGGCGGGCCCTCGAGCTCGGGCTGATCGACGGCATCGGGACCGCCCGCGAGGTGCTCACCCAGCGGTTCCCCGACGCCGAGCCGGTGGGCGTCGAGCCCCGCAAGCCGCTGCTGGCGCGGCTCGGCGTCGGGGTCGCCGCCGCCGTGCCCGGGCTCGGGGTGTCGGCGCCCGACCCGGCCGCGATGGTCGTCGGGGCCCTCGAGTGGCTCGAGCACCGGGCGCACTGGAGCCGCTTCGGGTTGTAGGGGCGCAGGCCGGCGGTGGACGCCTATCCTCGACGACTCGCGGAGAGGGGGCGTGGGTGGCGGCGGTCGGCTGGGACGGACGCGACGTCTCCGGGCTGACGCACGAGCAGATCCACCGGTGGACCCGCGACGGCGCGAGCCCCGAGGCGCTCGCCGCGGCCCGCGACCGCCACCTGGCCCGCGCCGACGAGCTGCGGACGGCCGCCGACCGGCTGCGTAGCGCCCAGCGCGGGGTCGCAGAGGGCTGGGTCGGCGCCGACGCGGACGCCGCGGGCGGCCGCACGGACGTGCTCGCCACGCGGATGGAGGAGCTCGCCCGGACGGTGTCCGGGCAGGCCCGCGGGGTCGACGGGATGCGGGCCGCGCTGTTGCGGGTGCAGGCCGCGGTCGGGCCGCCCCGGCCGCCGGTGCTGCCCGCGCTCGACGCGCCGCCCCTGCTCGGCGAGCTCCGCGCCCTGGTCGCCGGCGCTCCCGCCGACGGGTTCGCCGGCTTCCGTGCCGCCGCTGCCGAGCAGGCCGCCGCCCGCGAGGCCTACCGGACCTACCTGATCGAGACCGCCGCGGCCGCGCGCGGGGTCACCGGGGCGGGCGCGGGGCCACCCCCGCCGGCCGCGGCGCCGACCGGGCCGGGCGCGCCGGGCGGTGCCGCGCCCGCCCGACCCGCGGGGGTCC
>NZ_JBVPVA010000166.1:0-5966 GCF_055612215.1 Actinomycetospora sp.
GGGGGCGGCACGTCCGCGCGCTGCCACGTCGTCTGCGGGTCCCCGTTGCCGGCCTGGTGCAGGTAGGCGCCGTTCTGGCAGTAGGGCGGGTCCTGGAGGTTCAGCACGAGGCCGAAGTGCACGCGACCGTCGCCGGGGACCACCGACGGCGCCGCCGCCGAGAGGCCGGGGTAGGTCACGAGGAACTGCTCCACCCCGGCGAGCCGCGGCTGCACGATCCGGACGGTCGTGAGCAGGTTGGCGAGCACCCGCGACAGGTCCGGGCCCGTCTCGCGGATGAGGCCCTCGAGCTGCGTCGCGGCCGGTGGCGCGGCGTTCACGAGCCGGCGCAGGTTCGGGTCGTCGGCCTTCAGCTGGGCCGTGAACAGGTCCAGGCTGCGGCTGAACGAGAGGATCTGCGGACCGAGCTCGCTCTGCGTGGTCAGCACGGTGCGGCTGTCCCGCAGGAGCTGGGTGGTCTGCGGGAGCTGGCTGATCGCGGTGGCGACCAGGGTGTTCGAGCTGTCGAGCAGGCGCTGCAGGTCCGGGCCGGTGCGGTCGAACGAGGTGTAGAGCTCGTTGACGGTGGTCTGCAGCTGCGGGATCGGCACCGAGGTCGCGAGCTGGTTGACGTCCTTCAGGAGCGAGTCGACCGGCACCGGGGTGCGCACCCGATCGGCCGGGATGACCGACCCGTCCTCCAGGTACGGCCCGCCGTCGCGCGGCGGCTCGAGGTCGACGTACTGCTCGCCGACCGCCGAGCGGTTCGCGATGACCGCGATCGCCGACGCGGGCACGTCGGGGCTGTCCTTCTCGATCTCCAGGTCGGTCTCGAGCCCGGTCGGCGTGACCCGCATGTCGCCGACCTTGCCGATCTCCACGCCGCGGTAGCTCACCGACGCCTTGGGGAAGATCCCGCCGGAGTCGGTCATCTCGACCTTGACGACGTAGGGCCCGAGCCCGATGAGCGAGTCGGCCCCGACGTAGCGGAACGCGATGTAGCTGATCCCCGCGACCGACATGACCACGAACAGGATGAGCAGGTTCCGGATCTGCTTGGTCATGTCAGTTGCCGTTCCCCTGCTTCGGAGTGAGGCCGGGGATGGCGAGCGGCACCCCGTTGCTGCGCCGGACCTGGGCCGCCGCGGTCTGGGCCGGGGTCGTGCCCGCCGACGAGAGCACCTGCTGGTTCTGCAGCAGCGCGAACACCTGGTCCACCCCCGGGACGCTCGCCCCGCTGGTGATGAGCGTGAGGATGTCGCTGAGGTTGACCTGCAACGTGACGTCGATGTTCGCGAAGTCGCCCTTGATGACGCTCAGCGAGTTGTCCGCGAACGGGATCGTCAGGAGGATCTGGAGGGACCCCGGCAGGGCGTCGCCCGCGGCGATCAGGTTGCCCAGGATCGGTTCGAGGCGCTGCAGGTCGGCCACGGTGTTCGCCTGGCTGCGGTTGATGACGTCGGTCGCGACCCCGCCGAGGCGCTGCAGCGACTGGAGCGTCGTCACGAGCAGTCCGCGCTGCTGGTTCAGCACGTCGAGCCCGGGCTGCAGGTTGTCGAGGATGTTCGCGATCTTGGCGCGTTGCGTCACCAGCGTCTGCGAGAGGCGGTCCACCGAGTCGAGGGCCCGCACGATGTCGCCGCGCTGCTTGTCGAGCGTCCCGACGAAGACGTTCAGGTTGTCGAGCAGCCCCCGCAGCTGGTCCTCGTTGCCGTTCAGGGCGGCGTTGAGCTCCCGCGAGATCGTCTGGACCTTCTCGACCCCGCCGCCGTTGAGCAGCAGCGAGAGGGCGCCGAGGACCTCCTCGACCTGGGCCCCGACGTCGGTGCGGTCGAGCGGGATGACGGCGCCGTTCTGGAGCCGGCCCTGCGGCGGCGCCATCGTCGGGTTGTCGAGCGAGACGAACTTCTCGCCCAGGAGGCTGGTCTGGCGCAGCTTGGCCATGGCGTTGGCCGGCAGGACCACGTCGCCGTTCACCGACATCGTCACCTCGGCGGTCCAGCCGTCCGGGGCGAGGCGGACCTCGCGGACGACGCCGACGGGCACGTCGTTGGTCCGCACGCTCGCGTTGGGGACGAGGTCGACGACGTTGGAGAGCAGCGCCGTGACGTCGTAGGAGTGGTCCCCGAGCACCGCACCACCGGGGAGCGGCACTTCCTGCACGGACTGGTAACCGCAGCCGGCGAGGCCGACCGCGGACACGAGGACCACGAGCAGCAGGCGCCACACGGTCCCGAGCCGCCTCCCGGTCGCGCCGGCGTGCGGCCGCGGGCTCGTCATCGACACGGTCCCCCTCATCGCGTCGTCAGCCCCGACAACAGGCCCTGGCCGGGCTGGGTCGGAGCGGCTCCCTGGTCGGCGGCGGTGGGCGTCGGCACCACCGCGGTGGTCGCGTTCTCCAGCACGTTGCCGACCGCGGCCGCGGCCGTGCGGTTCGCGCTCAGCAGCCCGGCGAGCTGCTGGTACGGCGCGAGCGCGTTCTGCAGCGACGCCGCCCCGGCCGGGGTGAGCGTCGAGCAGGTCGCGAGGGCCTCGGACACCGGGACCGGGAGCTGCCCCGGGGCGATCCCCCCGAGAACGCCGCCGAGCGCGTTGCCGCTGAGCAGCCCGCAGAGGAGCGCCTGCGGGTTCAGCGTCGGCAGGTTGAGTCCGGGAGCCAGGACGGGACGCACGTCGAGCGTCCCGAACTTCGCGTTGTAGGAGTTCGTCAGGTTGTTCAGGGCGAGCGGGGCCACGTCGAAGGTCTCGGCGAGGGCCTTCTGCTGGCGCACCAGGATGTCGGTGATGCTCGCGAGCTGGCCGACGTCGACGCGCAGGCCGTCGCGGTTGTCGCGGATGAACGACGCGACGTCCTCGAGCGCCGGGGGCAGCACCTGCAGGACCCCGGAGAGGTTGCCCCGCTCGCTCGCGAGGAAGCCGGAGAAGTCGGCGAGCTGGTCGTTGAGCAGCCGGACCTGGCCGTCGTTGCGGGCCAGGGTGTTCGTGAACTGGCCGAGGTTGTCGACCGTGGCGAACAGGTTCTCGCGGTTGTCGGACAGCGTTCCGACGGCGCCGGCGAGCTCGGTGATCGTCTGCTTGATCGCCTCGCCGTTGCCGCCCAGGGTGTTCGCCGAGGAGGTCAGCAGCTTGTTGAGGGCGCCGGTCTTGTCGGCGCCGTTCGGGCCGAGCGCGGTGGCGATGGTGTCGAGGCTCTTGTAGACGCGGTCGAGCTCGACCGGCACCGCGGTGCGCTGCACGGGGATGACGGCGCCGTCGTTCATCATCGGGCCGCCGGTGTAGTTCGGTCCGAGCTGGACGTAGCGGTCGGAGACCAGGGTCGGGGCGACGATGACGGCCTGCGCGTTCGCCGAGATCGGCACCTTGTTGTCGACCTTCAGCGTCACCCGCACGACGTTGCCCTGCGGGACGATCTCCTCGACGGTGCCCACCGGGACGCCGCTCACGTCGACGGTGTTCTTCGTGTAGAGGCCGACGACGCTGGAGAAGTAGGCCGTGATCTCGCGGGAGCTCCCGCGCTGCAGGGCGTACCAGAGCCCGGCGGTGGCCAGGAGGGCCACGATGAGGACGACGGCCAGCGTGCGGGCGAGGCTGTCGAAGAGGTTCGAGACTCGGGTCGTCACCGGTTACCCCCCTCCCTGGGTCTGGGGCTGCTGGGTCTGCGGCTGGTCCTGCCCCTGCGGCTGGGTCTGCCCCTGCGGCTGGGTCTGCGGCTGCGTCTGCCCCTGCGGCTGTGTCTGCGGCTGCGTCTGCCCCTGGGGCTGGGTCTGCGGCTGCGTCTGCCCCTGGGGCTGCGCCGCGGCCGGGGCCTGGCCGATCGCCGCCGGGGCGATCAGCGGGACGCCGCCGGGGAACAGCGTCGACAGGTTGATCCCCGACGCCTGCCCGGCCTGGAGCAGGGGCTGCCCGAGGCTGTTGACGGCGTTGGTGACCAGCGCCGGGTTCGGCGCGAGCGTGCTGAGGAGCGACTGCGCGAACGCCGCCTGGTTCTGCGTGTCGTTGGGCACGCACCGCGGGTCGAGCGGCGGGTCGAGGTTGCAGATGTAGGCGTCGAACCAGCGCCCGTTGCCGACCACGTTGCCGAACACCCGCACGAACGGCGCGAAGAGCCGGATGCCGTTCTCGAGGTTCGCCGAGTTGGTCTGCAGCGTGGTGAGGACGCCGTTGAGCTTGGCCAGCGTCGGCCCGAGCGTGGCCCGGTTGTCCGCGACGAGCCCGCGCAGCTGCTGGGAGAGCGCGATCGTCCCGTTGAGCAGGTCGTCGATCGCCGCCTTGCGGCTGCGGAGCTCGCCGAGCAGCAGGTTGCCGTTCTTGATGAGCGCCTCGATGTCGCCGTCCCGGGCCGCGAGCACCTGGGTGGTGGCGCGGGTGTTGGCGAGCAGGTGGGCGAGCTCGGTGTCCCGCGAGGAGATCGTCCGCGAGAGCCGGGACAGCCCGTCGAGGGCGGGGCGGATGGGCCCGGCCGAGCCGTCCAGCGTCTGGGAGAGCGTGTTGAGGCTCTCGCCGAGCTGGTCGGTGTTGAGTCCCTCGACGGTCGTCGTGAGCTGCGAGAACGCGGTGATCACGTCGAACGGCGCGGTCGTGCGGGTCCGCGGGATGACGCTGTCCGGGTCCAGCGGCTGGTTCCCGGCCGGCTGGAGGTTGATGTACTTCTGCCCGAGCAGCGTCTTGATCTCGATCGACGCCCGCGTCTGGTCGCCCAGCCAGGTGTCGGGAGCCTTGAACGAGACGACGACGTCGTTCCCCGCGAGCTCGACGTCGGTGACCGTTCCGACGCGGACGCCGGCGACGCGGACGTCGTCGTCGGGCTGCAGACCCGCGGCCTCGGCGAACTGCGCGGTGTAGGTCGCCCCCTGCCCGATGAGGGGCAGGTCGCGGATGTTGAGCGAGGCGAGCACGAGCAGCACCAGCACGATGAGGCTCACCGCGCCGATGACGATGGGGTTCCGTTTCCGGAACGGCTTCATCCTCCGCATCGGTACCCCGCCCCGAGAACGGCCGGCGGCAGCGAGAGGCTGACCGGCGGGACGGGCAACGGCGCGAGGTTCACGGTCACGCCCGCCGAGCACAGGTAGAAGTTGAACCAGGAGCCGTAGCTACCGGCCCGGCCGAAGTTGTTGGCCTTCTGCGGGATGTTCCGCAACGCGTTCTCCACGAGCCCTCGGTTGCGGTTGAGGATGTCCGACTCCTGCCCGAGCTTGACGATGTCGTCGGCCAGCGGCGGACGGGCCTCCTGGAGGAGGCCGGCGGTGACGTTGGTCAGGTCCGCGATGGGCTGCAGCGAGGACCCGATCGCGACCCGGTCCTGGGCCAGCCCGGTGACCAGCTGCTGGAGGGAGACGAGCAGCCCCGAGAGCTTGTCGTCGCGGGCGTTCACGGTGTCGAGCGTCAGGTTCAGGTTGTTGATCACGTCGCCGATCACGGCGTCGCGGTCGGCGATCGTCGAGGTCAGCGAGGCGGTCTGCGCGAGGAGCTGGTTGATGTTCCCGCCCTCGCCCTGGAGGACCTGGATGATCTCGAACGACAGCTTGTTCACGTCGTCGGGGTTCAGGGCCTGGAAGAGCGGCTTGAACCCGTTGAAGACCGTCGTGAGGTTCAGCGGCGGCTGGGTCTGCGTCACCGGCACGGTCGCGTCCGGCTGTAGGTACTGGTTCATCGGCCCGTTGCCGCGCTGGATGTCGAGGTACCGCTGGCCGACGAGGTTCTGGTACTTGATCGCGAACCGCGCGCCGGTGGGGAGCTTGCGCTCCTCCTCGACGCTGAACTCGACCTGGGCGACCGACCGGTCGACGACCTGGACGTCCGTGACCTCCCCGACCCGGACGCCCGCGATGCGGACGTCGCTGCCGGCGATGAGGCCCGACGCGTCGGTGAAGTCGGCCTTGTAGGTCTCCGTCGAGGCGAAGAACTGGTTCTGGATGGTGGTGAGCAGCAGCAGGACCGAGAGGACCGTGACCAGGGCGAAGATGCCCAGCTTGATCAGCGGTGCG
>NZ_JBVPVA010001020.1:0-15098 GCF_055612215.1 Actinomycetospora sp.
GCGCGGCGCAGCGGGATCATCTTCATCCGCCGCAGCTTCGGCAAGGACGCGGTCTACAAGGCCGTGGTGCGCGAGTACTTCTCGTGGCTGGTGGCCAAGCGGTTCAACCTCGAGTGGTACATGGAGGGCGGCCGGTCGCGCACCGGCAAGCTGCGCCCGCCGAAGTACGGGCTGCTGGCCGACGTCGCGCACGCCGTGGAGACGCGCCGGACCGCGGACGTCTACCTGGTGCCGGTGTCGATCATGCACGACCAGCTCCAGGAAGTGCACCAGATGGCGGCCGAGCAGACCGGCTCGGCGAAGACCCCGGAGGGCCTGCGCTGGCTCGCCGGGTACGCGCGGGCCCAGCGTCGGCCGGTCGGCTCGCTGCACGTGAGCTTCGGCGAGCCGCTCTCGCTGCGCCAGGCGCTCTCCGTCGCGGGTGATCCGGCGCTGGACCGGGATCCCGACGCCCTCGATCGCGACCCCGGGGACTCCCCCGCCCGGCGCCTCGCCCTGCAGAAGACCGCCTTCGAGGTCTTCGTGCGCATCAACCGCGTCACGCCGGTGACGCCGATCGCGCTGGCCGCCCTGGCGCTGCTCGGGGTGCGCGACCGCGCGCTGACCCTGTCCCAGGTGCGCCGGGTGGTCGAGCCGGTCCTGGACTACGTCGACGCCCGCAAGCTGCCGCACACCGGCGTCGAGTCGCTGCGCACGAACGGCGGGGTCGCCGAGGCGCTGCTGTCGCTGCGACAGGAGAAGGTGGTCAGCGCCTACACCGAGGGCACCGAGCCGGTGTTCTCGGTGGAGCCCGGCCACCACATCGTCGCGGCCTTCTACCGGAACTCGGCGATCCACCACTTCGTCAACCGCGCGATCGTCGAGCTCTCGGTGCTCGAGGTGGACGACGACGACGACGGCCGGGCGGCGCTGGCGGCGGGCTTCACCCACGCCCTCGCGCTGCGCGACCTGCTCAAGTACGAGTTCTTCTTCCCCGACAAGGAGACCTTCCGCGCCGAGCTGACCGCGGAGCTCTCCCTGATCGACCCCGACTGGACCGAGGTCGGCCGGCCGGTGGCCCGCACCAAGGAGATCCTGCTCGCGAGCCGGTTCCTGTGCGCGCACCGCGTGCTGCGCTCGTTCGTGGACGCCCAGTGGCTCTTCGCGGAGCGGCTCGCGGCCTGGGACGTGAACCGCCCGGTGGTCGAGGCCGAGCTGTTCGACGACTGCTCCGCGGTGGGCCAGCAACTGCTGCTGCAGGGGCGCCTGCACGGCCCGGAGGCGTTGTCCCGGGAGCTGTTCGCATCGGCACTGCGTCTGGCGGGCAATAGAGGGCTCGTGGAGTCCTCCGACGACGCCGGCGCGTCCGCGCGCGGCACGACCGCCGAGGCCGAGCGGGCCGCCCTGCTCGCGCGTCGCCGGGCGTTCGCCGACGAGGTCCGCGCCGTGGTCGGGCGCGTCGTCCGCATCGACGAGACCGACGCCCGCAACCGACAGGAGAGCACCGGTGTCCGACCCTGACGTCCCCATCGCCGGGGGCGCCGCAGCCCGACTGCTCGAGGACGTGGCCGCGAGCCCCGAGGGTCCGCAGGTCGGGGCCTTCTTCGACTTCGACGGCACCGTGATCGCCGGATATTCGGTGACGGCGTTCATGCGCCACCACGTGCGCAACCTCGACGTCCGGCCCGGCACGACGCTGCGCACGCTCGCCGCCGGCGCCCAGCGCCTGGAGACCGAGGAGGACTTCCGCAAGTTCCTCGGCATCACCGGGCGCACCTGGGCCGGCCGCACCCCCGAGGAGCTGGAGAAGCTCGGCCGGGACCTGTTCCGCGACGAGATCGGGCCGTCGGTCTACCCCGAGGCCTGGCGCCTCGTGCGCGCCCACATCGAGCGCGGCCACACGGTGGTGCTCGCCTCGTCCGCGACGTGGTTCCAGGTGGGCCCCGCGGCCAAGGCCCTCGGGATCGAGCACACCCTCTACACCGCGCTCGAGGTCGACGAGCACGGCAAGCTCACCGGCCACCCCGAGGGGCGCACGCCCTACGGCGAGGGCAAGGCAGCCGCGGTCAAGGACTTCGCGGCCGCCCACCAGGTCGACCTCGACGCGAGCTTCGGCTACTCGAACGGCAACGAGGACGTGCCCTTCCTCGCCACCGTCGGTCGGCCCACCGCCGTGAACCCGTCGGGCGGCCTGCGCCGCGAGGCCGCCGCCCGCGGCTGGCCGATCGTCGACTTCGAGGGCCGCCCGTGGGCCGGCCCGCTCGAGGTGGCCCGCACCGTCGGGACCTACGCCGGGATGATGGGCGGGTTCGCGACGGGGCTCGGGCTCGGTCTGCTGGGCGGCTCGCGGCGCGCGGGGCTCAACCTGGGCATCGGGCTCGGCGGCGACCTGTCGCTCATGGCCTCCGGCGTGCAGCTCGACGTGCACGGGGCCCACCACATCTGGGACGCCCAGCCCGCGGTCTTCCTGTTCAACCACCAGAGCCAGCTCGACGTGCTCGTGCTCGGCGGGTTGCTGCGCGGCAACTTCGCGCCGGTGGCGAAGAAGGAGCTGGCCACCAACCCGCTGTTCGGGCCGCTGATGCGCCTGCTCGAGACGGCGTTCATCGACCGCGCCGACAACGCGCAGGCCCGCAAGGCCCTCGAACCCGCCGTCGAGCGGCTGCGCTCCGGGGTCTCCGTGGTCATCGCCCCGGAGGGCACCCGCTCGCCCACCCCGAGCCCCGGCCCGTTCAAGAAGGGCGCGTTCCACCTCGCCATGCAGGCCGGGGTGCCGGTGGTGCCGCTGGTGTTCCGCAACACCGGGTCACTCATGGGCCGCAACGCGATGATCATCCACCCGGGCGTGGTGCAGGTGGCCGTGCTCCCGCCGATCGACGTCTCGCAGTGGGATCCGAACGACCTCGACGAGCGGGTGGAGAGCGTCCGGCAGCTCTACCTGGACACCCTCGCGCACTGGCCCGGGGAGGACTGACCGCCCGGGGCTAGCGGCCGACGAACCGCGGGGGCCGCTTCTCCTCGCGGGCGCGCCGGCCCTCGACGAGGTCCTCGCTCGCCCAGCACGCCGCGAACGCCGCCCCGACCGCGTCGAGGGTCTCGGGGTCCCGTGCGTCCTCGAGCAGGCGGGTCACGGCCAGCTTGTTGTAGGCCAGGGTGAGCGGGGCGAGCTCGGCGATCTCCGCGGCCCAGGCGAGCGCGTCCTCCGGCGATCCGGTCCGGTCGACGAGCCCGTGGGCCACCGCCGCCGGGTGGTCGAGCTGCTCGCAGGCCAGCAGCATCCGCCGCGCCGGGCCGCCGCCGACGAGCAGAGCCAGCCGCCGCACGGTCCACGGATCCACGGCGAGCCCGAGGGCCGCCGTCGGGAGCCCGAAGACCGCGCGGTCGGCGCCGACGCGCAGGTCGGCGGCGATCGCGAGCTGGGTCCCCGCGCCGATGGCCGCGCCGTGGACGGCCGCGATCACCGGGACCGGGGCGGCGACGACCCGCTGCAGCATCGCGTAGAGCGCGTCGAGGAATCCGGCGTCGCCGACGGTGTCGAGGTCGGCCCCGGAGCAGAAGGCGCTGCCCTCCCCGGTGAGCACCACCACCCGCGTTCCGCCGGCGACGGCGTCGTCGAGCGCGGCGTGCAGGTCGCGGCAGTGCGCGGTGTTGAGCGCGTTGCGCCGGTCGTGGCGCGCGATCCGCAGCTCGGTCACCGCACCGTGGGAGTGGGACTCGATCACGACACGGCAGTCTGCCCCAGGGCGTCGGCGTAGGCCGCGGCCAGCCGCTCGGTCGCCGACGGGCCGCTCGGTGCGGGGGCGCCGAGGTGCACCGCGCGCAGCTCGGCCATGAACGACGACCACAGCTCCGGGCCGCCGGCCTCCAGCAGCTCCGCGCGCACCCGCAGCGGCTCGTCCGTCGCCCGGTGCCGCAGGCCCCACGAGCCGAGTGCGGCGAAGACCGGGACGAGCTGGATCGCCTGCTCGGTCAGGCTGTAGGTCGCGCGCTGCCCGCGCCCGGCGTCGTCGCGGGTGAGCAGGCCGGACGCGACGAGCCGGCGCAGCCGGTCGGCGAGGATGTTGGAGGCGATCCCCTCCTGGTTGCCCGCGAGCAGCTCGCGGAAGTGCCGCCGGCCGCCGAAGACGACGTCACGCAGCACCAGCAGGCTCCAGCGGTCGCCGAACGCCTCCACGGCCTGGTTGATCGGGCAGCCCGAGCGCGGTTCACGGTCCATTGTGGTTGCACATTACCACCAGTGCACCCTACGGTTCCGGCACTGGTTGCAGAACGCCATCACTCACCCGAGGAGCCTCCATGACCGGACCGCGCGCGAGCACCGTCGAGCGCCCCGACGGCACCACCCTCGCCGTCGAGACCCGGGGCCGCGACGACGACCCGGTGCTGCTGCTGATCGCCGGCGCCGGCTGGTCGCGGGACTGGTGGGACGACGAGCTCTGCGACCGCTTCGTCGCGGCCGGCCTGCGCGTCGTGCGCTACGACCACCGCGACACCGGCGAGTCGACCCACTGGCCGCCCGGCGCCCCGGGCTACACCGGCGCCGACCTCACCGCGGACGCGCTCGCGGTCCTCGACGCGCTCGGGGTGCCGCGGGCCCACCTCGTCGGGCTGTCGATGGGCGGCGGCATCGCGCAGTCCATCGCCCTGACGCTCCCGGACCGGGTCGCGAGCCTCACCCTGATCGCGACCACCGCCGTCGACCCACGCGTCGGCGAGCTGCCCGGCATCGCCCCCGAGCTGGCGGCGCTGTTCGCCTCGAAGACCCCCGAGCCCGACCTGGGCGATCCGGTCGCCGCCGTGGAGGCCCTCGTCGACGGGGAGCGGCCCTTCGCCGGGCCCGACGCGTTCGACGAGGCGCGGATGCGGACGATCGCGCGTCGCGTCGTGGCCCGCAGCCGGGACCTAGCGGCGAGCGCCAATCACTACGCGGTCGTGGGCGAGGCGCACCCGGGCCCCGACGACCTGTCCGCGCTCGCCGGCGTCCCCACCGTGGTCGTGCACGGCGCCGTCGACCCGCTCTTCCCGGCCGAGCACGGGCGGGCGCTCGCCGCGGCGATCCCGGGGGCGACGCTGCTCGAGATCCCGGGGATGGGCCACCAGCTGCCGCCCGCGTCGTCGTGGGAGCGCGTCGTGGGTGCGGTCGCAGCCCAGGCGGCGTGACCCACCGGGATCGTCGGGCGGGCATGATCGGGGCGTGAGCCCGCGCACCGATCCCACGGTCGACGTCCCCGACCCCCTGTTCGCCGACCCTGCCGCGGAGGCCCGCTGGCGCGGCCGGTTCACCGCCGCGCGGATCTCGGTCCCGGACTGGGCCCGGGACGCCCCCGCCCGCAGCGTCTACTCCTCCAACGCCAGCGGCACGTGGGAGGTCTACGCCTGGGACCGGGAGACCGACGCCCACCGCCAGGTCACCGATCGGCCGCAGGGCACCCGCGGCGCCACGGTCTCCGTGGACGGCCGCGACATCTGGTGGTTCGACGACACCGACGGCGACGAGTTCGGGACCTGGGTCCGGGAGTCGTTCACCCCGGACGACACCAAGGCCGAGCCCGCCGTCCCCGGCGCCGAGCGCGGTTACCCCGCGGGCCTCGACCTCGGCCGCACGACGACGGCGATCGGCTGGTCCACCGACGACGGGTCCACCCTCGCCGTCGCGGTGGGTGATGCGGAGCTGCGCACCGTCTACACCCACACCGAGGACGCCGGCATCGGCGCGCTCTCCCGCGACGAGACGCTGCTCGCCATCTCCCACTCCGAGCACGGCGACTCCCGCCACCCCGCGATCCGGGTGCTGCGGGTCGCCGACGGGTCCGCGGTCGCGGACCTGTACGACGGCGAGGGCAAGGGCCTCGACCCCGTCGAGTTCGCTCCGGTCGAGGGCGACACCCGCCTGCTGGTCAGCCACGAGCGCCGCGGCCGCGACGAGCTGCTGATCTGGGACCCGACGACCGGCGTCGAGACCGAGCTGGCGATCGACCTGCCCGGCGACCTCTCCGCCGGCTTCTACCCCGACGCCTCCGCGCTGCTCGTCGCGCACACCCGCGCCGGGCGCACGAGCCTGCACCGCTACGACCTGACGAGCGGCGAGCTCGCCGACCTGCCGACGGCGCCGGGCTCGGTCGGGGGCGCGGACGTGCGGCCCGACGGGTCGGTCGAGTACGGCTGGTCGTCGGCCGAGCAGCCGTCGTCGGTGCGGGTGCTACGTCCGGACGAGACCGACGAGGTGCTCCTGACGCCGCCGGGCGAGCGTCCCGCCCGGTCGGTCCGCCTCGACGACGCGTGGGTGCCCGGCCCCGGGGGCGACGTCCACGCGCTGTACGCGCGGCCCGAGGGCACGAGCGGACCCGTCCCGACGCTGTTCATGATCCACGGCGGGCCGCAGGCCGCGGACGAGGACCGCTACTCCGCGGTCCGGGCGGTGTGGCTCGACGCCGGGTTCGCGGTGGTGCACGTGAACTACCGCGGCTCGTCGGGCTACGGGTCGGTCTGGCGCGATGCCATCGAGGGCCGGCCCGGGACCACCGAGCTCGAGGACGTCGCCGTCGTGCACGCGTGGGCGGTGGAGTCCGGACTGGCGGACCCGCGGGCGTGCGTGCTCGAGGGCTGGTCGTGGGGCGGGTACCTGACGCTGCTGGGGCTGGGCCTGCAGCCCGAGCGCTGGGCCGTGGGCTGCGCGGGGGTGCCGGTGGCCGACTACGTCGCCGCCTACGAGGACGAGATGGAGCCGCTCCGCGCGTTCGACCGGTCGCTGTTCGGGGGCTCGCCGACCGAGGTCCCCGACACCTACCGCACGGCCTCCCCGCTCACCTACCTCGACGCCGTGGCGGCGCCGGTCCTGGTGCTGGCCGGCGAGAACGACCCGCGCTGCCCGATCCGCCAGATCGACAACTACCTCGACGGGCTCGCCGAGCGCGGCAAGGACTACGCGATGGTGCGCTACGACGCCGGGCACGGCTCGCTGGTCGTGGCCGAGACGCTGCGGCACACCGCCGCCGAGATCGCGTTCGTCCGCCGCGCGCTGGGCCTGCCGCTGCCGATCGGGGAGGGGTGACGGTGGAGCTGGCCGAGAAGCTGCGCAGCGGGGCCCGGACCGTCGGCTACTGGGTGCTCTCGGACAACCCGCAGGCGGTCGAGCGGATCGCCGGGGCGGGCTACGACTACGTCTGCTTCGACGCCCAGCACGGCCTGCTCGAGTACCGCGCGCTGCTCGACGGACTGACCGCGCTGGACGCGTGCGGCGCCACCGGCCTGGTCCGGGTGCAGCACAACCACCAGTTCTTCATCGGCCAGGCCCTCGACGCGGGCGCCGCCGGGGTGATCGTCCCGATGGTCGACACCGCCGACGACGCCCGGGCCGCCGTCGCCGCGTGCCGCTACCCGCCGGCCGGGCGCCGCTCGTTCGGGCCGGTGCGCGCCGAGCTGCGGCGGGAGACGACGCCGGCGCAGGCGAACGCCGCCGTGCTCTGCCTGCCGATGATCGAGACCGCCGAGGGCCTGGAGCACGTCGAGGAGATCGCCGCCACGCCCGGCGTGGACGGGCTCTACGTCGGACCCTCCGACCTGCGGCTCGGCCTCGGCGGCGCCGCCCCCGACGACCCCGCCCACGACGACGCGTTCGCCGCGGCCCTGGAGCGCATCAGGGCGGCCGCCGCGTCGGCCGGCGTCGTGGCGGGGATCCACTGCCCGAGCGGGGAGGTGGCGGCGCAGCGGTTCGCCGAGGGGTTCACCTGGGTGAGCATCGCCAGCGACCTCACCCATCTCGAGGAGGCCGCGCGGAGCCACCGGGCTGCCGCCGACGGGTGAGCGAACCGGCCTAACCGGCCGTCACGGCCCGCAGCTCGACCAGCGCCGCCCGGATGCACCCGTCGAGGCTCGCGCCGTCCTCGGCGCGGATCCAGCGCTCGAAGCCCATCCGGAAGACCGCGACGGCGCTCGCCGCGGCGAGGGAGGCCGCGGCGGCGGGCACCCCGCGGCGGCCGAGTCCCTCCGCGATGATGGCGACGAGCCCCTCCATCTTGATGAGCTCCCGCTCGCGCAGCTCCGGATGTGCGTCGATGACCGCCTGCCGGGCGCGGGGGCCGGCGGGGTGGCCGCCGAGGATCTCGGCGCTGGCCTCGACCGCGAGCACCGCGGCGTCCAGCGCGGAGAGGTCGTCGGGCGCGTCGGCGAGCGCCGCGGCGATGTGCTCGGCGAGCGCGTCCTGGCCCGCGAAGAGGACCTCGCGCTTGTCCGCGAAGTGCCGGAAGAAGGTGCGCTCGGTGAGCTCGGCCCGGGTGGCGATCTCGGCCACGGTGGTCTGCTCGAAGCCGCGCTCGGCGAACAGCTCGAAGGCCGCCCGCTGCAGGCGTCCTCGCGCACCCGGCACCCAGCGACCCATGGCTCCATCCTAGTGATGTCAGCGGCTGACATCGAGTGCTACGCTCATGTCAGTCACTGACATAGACCCTGGGAGACATCATGCACGTGTTCGTCACCGGCGCGTCCGGCTGGATCGGCTCCGCGGTCGTCCCGGAGCTCCTCGGCGCCGGCCACACCGTCGCCGGACTGGCGCGCTCGGACGCCTCGGCGGCCGCGCTCGAGGGCGCGGGCGCCTCGGTGGTGCGCGGCGGGCTCGACGACCTCGACCTGCTGCGCGAGACCGCCGCCGCGTCCGACGCCGTCGTCCACCTGGCCTTCAAGCACGACATCGCGTTCTCGGGCGGGTTCGCCGACGCCGTCGGGTCCGACGTCGCGGCCGTCCGGGCGCTCGGCGAGGGCCTCCCCGAGGGGGGCGCGCTCACCATCGCCGGGGGTCTCCTGGGGCTGGCACGCGACGGCGTTCCCGCCACCGAGCGCGACACCCCCGCGGCCGCCAGCATGGCGGCGGGCCGGCAGGTCTCGGCCGACGTCGTGCTGGGCCTGGTCCCGCGCATCCGCTCCTCGGTCGTCCGGCTCTCGCCGACCGTGCACGGCGACGGTGACGCCGGGTTCATCCCGACGCTGATCGCCGGGGCCCGTCGCCGCGGCGTCGCCGGGTACGCCGGCGAGGGATCGGCGCGGTGGACGGCTGTGCACCGCTCCGACGCCGCGCGGCTCTTCCGGCTCGCGATCGAGGTCGCGCCCGCCGGGTCGGTGCTGCACGCCGTCGACGACGAGGGCCTGCGCATCCGCGAGATCGCCGAGGCGATCGGGCGGAACCTCGACGTCCCGGTGCAGCAGGTCGGACCCGAGGACGCCGCCGAGCAGTTCGGCTTCCTCGCGGGCTTCGTCGAGCTCGACAGCCCGGCGACGAGCACGATCACCCGCGAGCTCACCGGCTGGGCGCCGACCGGGCCCGGGCTGATCGAGGACCTCGACAAGGGCCACTACTTCGCCCCGGACGCCGGCACCAAGTACTGAATGAGGGGCACCATCGCTCGGTAGAGCCGGCCGCGGGCGCCCCTCGCCGGAACCCCCGGCGGCACCCCTGAACGACCGGAGGGCCCCCTCGCTCGAGTAGATCGAGCGAGGGGGCCCTTCGGTCAGCACGAGTCGGGCTCGCGGTCAGGCCGTCTTGGCCTGCCACATCCAGTGGGCCTCCTCGAGCTTCGCCGTCTGGGCGATGAGCAGGTCCTGCGTGACCGGGTCGGGTACCTCGGTGGCGGCGATCCGCTCGCGCATGCGCCCGATGAGCCGGGCGAGGGTCTCGACGACCGCGTGGTTCACGTCCTCGACCTTGCGCCACCCCTCCTCGGTGGTGGGCAGGCCGCTGTCCTTGGCGACGGTCTCGGCGCGTCCGTCCGGGGAGACGCCGAGGGTGGCCGCGCGCTCCGCGACCTGGTCGGTGAACGTCCGGGCGAGGTCGACGAGCTCGTCGAGGTGCAGGTGCGCCTCGCGGAAGTTGCTCCCGAGGACGTTCCAGTGCCACTGCTTGGCGGTCAGGGACAGGTCGACGAAGTCGACGACGCTGTCCTGGAGGACCGCGCCCACGCTCTGCTGGGCCTCGTCCGACAGCGGACCGGTGATCGGTGTGGTGGCCATGGGCTACTCCTTCACGGGCCGTTGTTTGGAATGATTCCAGTCTACGGATACCCGAGCGGCCGGGCCACACACACGACGCGGCCCGCCCCCGGGGTGGAGACGGGCCGCGTCGGGATGGGTGTCAGCTCTGGGAGAGGACCTTCTGCTCCTTGCCCGTGAGCTCACGGACACGCGCCTCCACGCGCTCGCCCATGCCCTGGTCGATCGAGCGCCAGTACTCGAACGCCCGCTCGAGGACGTCGTCGCCGACACCCTTCGACAGGTGGCCCGAGACGTTCTCGACGAAGCGGTCCCGCGCGTCGTCGTCCCAGACCTCGAGCATCATGGTGCGGGCCTGCACCTCGTCGGAGTCCTCCGGGTGCGCCACGTAGGCGAGCCGCTGGATCTCGCCGTCGGCGTACCAGGTCGGCGGCTGGATCGTCTCGGTCGTCTGCGGGCCGCCCTTGGAGTTCGGGGCGTACACCGGGTCCACCGCGTTCACCGTGCGCATCGCGCCCGCGACGGTGTAGGGGTGCGCCTCGGTGCCCTGGGGCGAGTTCACCGGGATCTGCTTGTAGTTGACCCCGAGCCGGGCGCGGTGCGCGTCGGCGTAGGAGAACCCGCGGGCCAGCAGCATCTTGTCGGGCGAGAGGCCGAGCCCCGGGGGCTGGTTGTTCGGCTCGAACGCGACCTGCTCGATCTGGGTGTGGTAGTCGACCGGGTTGCGGTCGAGGGTCAGGCGCCCGACCTCCTGCAGCGGGTAGTCGCTGTGCGGCCAGACCTTGGTGAGGTCGAACGGGTTGAAGCGGTAGGTCTTGGCGTCCTCGAAGGGCATGATCTGCACCTTCAGGGTCCAGGACGGGTACTCGCCGCGCTCGATGGCCTCGTAGAGGTCGCGCTGGTGGTAGTCCGCGTCCTCACCGGCGATCTTCGTGGCCTCCTCCTCGGTCAGGCACTCGACGCCCTGGTCCGAGATGAAGTGGTACTTCACCCAGGACTCCTCGCCCTGGGCGTTGATCCACATGTAGGTGTGGCTCGAGTAGCCGTTCATGTGGCGCCAGTCCTTCGGGATGCCCCGGTCGCCCATGAGCCACGTGACCTGGTGCTTCGACTCCGGCGACAGGGTCCAGAAGTCCCACTGCATGTCGTGGTCGCGCAGGCCGTTGCGGGCCAGGCGCTTCTGCGACCGGATGAAGTTCTGGAACTTCATGGGGTCGCGGATGAAGAAGACCGGCGTGTTGTTGCCGACCATGTCCCAGTTGCCCTCGCGCGTGTAGAGCTTCAGCGAGAAGCCGCGCGGGTCACGCCAGGTGTCGGGGCTGCCCCGCTCACCGGCGACGGTCGAGAACCGGATGACGCCCTCGGTCACCTCGCCGGGCTGGAACACGGCGGCCTTGGTGAAGCGGCTGACGTCCTGGGTCACCTCGAAGCGACCGAAGGCGCCGCTGCCCTTGGCGTGCGGCTGGCGCTCCGGGATGCGCTCCCGGTTGAAGTTCGCCATCTGCTCGATCAGGTAGTGGTCCTGGAGGACCAGGGGGCCGTTGGCCCCGACCGTGGCCGAGTACTCGTGGCTCGGTGCCGGGATGCCGGCGTCGTCGGTGGCGACGGGGGTGCGGTCGTTCGCAGAAGTCACTGGCACCTCTCCTGGTGGTGGACGGTGGATCGGTGGTGGACCCCGATGGTTACCCGCTCCGGGTCATCCCGCATGCCGGGCGCGGGCCACCGATCACCACGAGGTGCCGCGACGGTCAGGAGCGGACGAGCTCCTCGGCGATCTCGTAGGTGTTGAGGGCCGCTCCCTTGCGCAGGTTGTCCCCGCACACGAAGAAGTCGAGCGTGTCCGGGAAGTCCAGCGCCTGCCGGATGCGCCCGACGTAGGTCGGGTCCTCCCCGACGACGTCGGCCGGGGTCGGGAACCGACCCTCGCGCGGGTCGTCGACGACCACGATCGAGGGCTGCGCCGCGAACACCTCGCGGGCGTGGTCGACGTCGACCGGTGACGCGAACGTCGCGTGGACGGCGAGCGAGTGGGTCGTCACGACCGGGACCCGCACGCAGGTCGCGGACACCTTGAGGTCGTCGATGCCGAGGATCTTGCGGGACTCGTTGCGGACCTTGAGCTCCTCCGAGGACCAGCCGCCGTCGCGCCACGACCCGGCCCACGGCACCACGTTGAGCGCCAGCGGCGCGGGGAACGGGGACGCGTCGGTCAGGCCCGCCGCGGACAGCGCCTCGCGCACGTCGCCCGCGCGGTGTCCGACGCCCTTGCCGGCGACGGCCGACATCTCCGCCTGCAGCCGGTCGATGCCCTCCTGGCCGGCACCGGAGGCCGCCTGGTACGAGGCGACGACGAGCCCGGTGAGCGTGAACGCCCGGTGCAGCGCCCCGACGGCGGCCATCATCGACAGCGTCGTGCAGTTCGGGTTGGAGACGATGCCCTTGGGCCGGGTGTGCGCGGACGCGGCGTTGACCTCGGGCACCACGAGCGGCACGTCGGGGTCCATGCGGAAGGCGCCGGAGTTGTCGACGGCGATCGCCCCGCGCGCCACCGCGACGGGCGCCCAGGTGGCGCTCACGTCGTCGGGGACGTCGAACATGGCGATGTCGACGCCGTCGAAGGCCTCCTCGGACAGGGCGACGACCTCGACGGACTCGCCCCGGACCGTGAGCCGGCGGCCGGCCGAGCGCGGGGAGGCGATCAGCCGGATCTCCGACCACGGCACCGTCCCGCGGGCGTTGATGATGTCGATCATGACGGAGCCGACGGCCCCGGTGGCGCCGACGATGGCGAGGGTGGTCATGGGGACTCCTTAGCGGCCGGTGCCGGCGTACACGATCGCCTCGGTCTCGCCGCCGAGGTCGAAGGCCTCGTGCAGGGCGCGCACGGCGTCGTCGAGCTGGGTGTCACGGATGAGGGCCGAGATGCGGATCTCGGAGGTGTTCATCATCTCGATGTTCACGCCGGCCCGGGCCAGGGACTCGCAGAACGTCGCGGTGACCCCGGGGTGGCTGCGCATCCCCGCGCCGACCAGGGTCACCTTGCCGACGTGCTCGTCGTAGATGACCTCCTCGTGGCCCACCTCGCCCTGCACCGCGGCGAGCGCCTCGACCGCGCGGGGCCCGTCCTTGACCGGAAGGGTGAAGGTCACGTCGGTCTTGCCCGTCTTCAGGTGCGAGACGTTCTGCAGGACCATGTCGAGGTTGACGTCGACGTCGGCCACGGTGCGGAAGATCCGCGCCGCGAAGCCGGGCTGGTCGGGGACGCCGACGACGGTCACCTTGGCCTCGGACCGGTCGTGCGCGACGCCGGTGAGGACGGCCTGTTCCACGCTGAGCTCCTCGATGGACCCGACGATCGTGGTGCCGGGTTGGTCGGTGTACGACGAGCGGACCCGCAGCGGGACGCCCTCGCGGCGCGCGTACTCCACCGCGCGCAGGTGCAGCACCTTCGCCCCGCACGCCGCCATCTCGAGCATCTCCTCGTAGGTGATGGTCTCGAGCAGCTTGGCGTCGGGCACGATGCGCGGGTCGGCGGAGTAGACGCCGTCGACGTCGGTGTAGATCTCGCAGACGTCCGCCTTCATGGCCGCCGCCATCGCGACCGCCGTGGTGTCCGAGCCCCCGCGGCCGAGCGTCGTGATCTCCTTCGAGTCCGCGCTGACGCCCTGGAAGCCGGCGACCAGCGCGATCCCGTCCTCGGCGAGCGCGGCGTGGATGCGCCCCGGCGTCACGTCGAGGATCCGCGCGTCGCCGTGCTTGCCGGTGGTGATCATCCCGGCCTGCGAGCCGGTGAACGACCGCGCCCGCCCGCCCAGGGCGTTGATCGCCATGGCCAGCAGCGCGTTGGAGATGCGCTCGCCCGAGGTCAGCAGCATGTCCAGCTCGCGCGGCGGCGGACTGGGGTGCACCTGGATGGCGAGGTCGGTCAGCTCGTCGGTGGTGTCGCCCATCGCGGAGGCGACCACGACGACGTCGTTCCCGTCCTTGCGCGTGCGCATGATGCGCTCCGCGACGCGCTTGATGCGCTCCGCGGACTGGACGGACGACCCGCCGTACTTCTGGACGACGAGCGCCACCTGCACCGACCTCCGGCTCTCGGGTACCGCGGGACCTCGGCCCGGCGACCCGAACCGGCCCTCCACCCTAGCCGAGCGCTCCCGGTGATCCGGGCGTCGCGGGGTTCGCCCGGTGTCAGGGGGCGAGCGCGTTGAGGATGCGCGCGATGATGACGCCGATGACCAGCCAGACCACGGCGGCGAGGCCGTAGTTGAGGATCACCTTGAGCGACTCGCTGGCCGGCAGGAACAGGTCACCGATGCCCAGCGTGAGGTTGTTCGCGGCGTCGGCGAAGAACGTCGTGATGCCGTTGGTCGGGTTGGCGGAGGCCACCGTCAGGACCACGTGGATCACCAGGATCGCCGCGAAGATGACGGTGAGGATGCGGATCACCGACGCGGCGAGGGTCAACGACTTGCTCGCGAGGGCCCGGAGGTCCTGCCCCGTGCTCGCCTTGCGCTGCTGACCGGTCTCGGCGTCCTGCGACATGACGCAGATCATGGCACGTCCGCCTACTCGGTGGTAGTCGGCCCGTGACCTGCGGTCATCACGTCCGGGCGGTCCTGCGCCGGGACGGCCGCGGCGGGGCGTCCCTTGCCCTGGTCGGGGGCCCAGGGTCTACCGTGTCGACGATGGTCCGCGTGCTGCTCCTTCCCAGCCGCGGCGGGGCCTGACCGAGACCGGCTCCCCGCCGCGGGTGATGCGCGCTCGCCGGTCGCCCCCGGGCCATCCGCCCGGGATCCCTGCACCGCCGCACGGAGATCACGAGCCATGAGCATGTCCACGTCGATGCCCGACGGGCCCATCGGCGACATCCGCAACACCGTCGTCCATCCCGACGGGGACATCCCCGCCGGGCAGCCCTTCTGGAACACCCAGCGGGCCAGCCACATGCCGGTCCACCGCTACAAGCCGTTCGCCGACGTCGTCGAGAAGGTCTCGGTCCCCGACCGGACCTGGCCCGACACCGTCATCACCAAGGCCCCGCTGTGGGGTGCGGTCGACCTGCGCGACGGCAACCAGGCGCTGATCGACCCGATGTCCCCCGCCCGCAAGCGCCGCATGTTCGACCTGCTGGTGCGCAT
>NZ_JBVPVA010001134.1:0-1901 GCF_055612215.1 Actinomycetospora sp.
GGTGGGTCGAGGACCTGGCCGCCGGACGTCGCCCCGCACTGCTACCCGCCCCTGACCAGCGCGCCCTGCGCCGCCGGGCCCCGCGCCGCCCCGCACCGACGCCGCCGGTGATCGGCGACGGGGGGCTCGCGCTGCCGACCGAGACCCGGGAGAGCCCGCTCGCGGCGCTCAACGCCCTCCGTCCGGCCTCGGACTTCCGGCGTGACCCGCGGTTCGCGGCGGCGCCCCCCGCGGCCCCGGTCGCGGCGCGGGCGCTGCCACCCGGGCCGGCGCCGGCCGGGTCCCGCCCGTCGGGCCCGCTCCCGCGGGTCGCGGCACCGCGCCCGCCGGCGCCACCCCGACCGCGGCCCGTCGGCACCGACGACGAGGAGGCGGTCACCAGCGTGGTCGGCCCGGCCACCGGTCGGCGCCGCCTGCTCTCGTTCGGCGAGGACGACCCGGTGACGGAGGCCGTCGACCCCGCCGAGGCCCGCCGCCACGCCGCGCGGGGCGGCTCCCACCGCGCGGACGACGGCGGATCGGTGCCTCACCGCCCGAGCGCCCCGAGCCGCCACCGCCGCTGAGGGGCACGTCAGGCAGGTCGCCGCCGCCTCGGGCTGCCCCCGTGTGCTGATGATCATGGCTGCTCAGCGCACGACGCGGTACCAGTGCGGGGTGTCGTCCGCGATCGACTCCAGGCGCACCGGGGACGCCCCGGGCCGGCGGGGGAACATCGGCGTGCCGTCGCCGAGCAGCACCGGGACCACGAGCACGAACACCTCGTCGAGCAGCCCGGCCTCGAGGCACTGCGCCGCGACGTCCGCGCCGAGGATCACCACCGCGCGGTCCCCGGCCGCCTCGCGGGCCGCCGCGACCGCGGAGTGCAGATCGGTCGTGAACACCGTTCCGGGCGGGGCGGTCGCCGGCGGGCGGTGCGTGAGCACGACGGCGGGTCCGTCGTACTGCCCGCCGAAGGCGCCCTCGGCGTCGGTGTCGCGGTTCGGGTCGTCGCCGTCGTGGGTGCGGCGCCCGACGAGGAGCGCGCCGGTGTCCGCGAGCAGCCGTTCGGCGGCCGGGTTCGGCTCGCCCGCGTACGCGGTCAACCAGCCCATGTCGCCGCCCGGGCCGGCGATGAACCCGTCGAGCGACGCGGCGGCGGAGTAGATCAGGCGTGCCACAGCGGTCCTCCTCGATCAGGTACCGCGGCGCGCGGTCCGCCCTGTCCGGACCCTGCGGCGCGGCCCGGCTCTCACGTTGGGGTCGACGGCGGCGTCCCGGCTGCGGTGAACGCGTAGCGGCTCCCGACCGCGCCCGGCACGAACGCGTCCCCCAGCTCCTGCGCGAGGCGCATCTGCGCGCGCCAGCCGGTGCAGTGCGCGGGGACGACGACGTCGGGCGCGAGCCCCACGAGGGCCTCCACCGTCGGCTCGATGATCGACTCGAAGCCCGGGCCGGTCAGGTGGAGCCCGCCGAGCAGGGCGTGCAGGCGCGAGGCCCCCGTCAGACGCAGCGCGTGCCGGGTGATGTTCACCGCCCCCGCGTGCCCGCAGCCGGTGAGCACGACGAGCCCGCGGCCCCGGACGTCGACGACGAGGGCCTGGTCGTCGACGATCCACGGGTCCGGGCGCCACGCCTCGTCGACGAACGCCTCGTGGAAGGCCATCCCCCGCTCGAACTCCGTCGTCCGGTCGACCTCCCCGGTGACGAGCACGCTGCCCCCGAGCAGGAACGACGGGTCGCGCCGCTCGACGAGCTCGATGCCGTCACCCGCCAGTCCGGCGCGGTCGAGCAGCGGCATGACGAACGGGTCGCCGCCGGGCGGGGCGAGGCGGCGGCGGGTGAACGCGGCCGGGTGCAGGACGAGCGGGCTCGGCACCCGGCCCAGCCAGCGTTCGAGGCCCGGGAAGCCGCCGGTGTGGTCG
>NZ_JBVPVA010000223.1:0-4838 GCF_055612215.1 Actinomycetospora sp.
GTCCTCACCCGCCGCCTGCGCCGCCACTTCCTCACCGGCCCCCTCGCCGGGACGCCGCACGAGGTCGCGGAGCGGTTGCTCGGCGTCCAGGCGCAGGTCCCGTCGTGCGCGGAGGAGGCGGTCGCGGTGCGCGGCCCGGCGCCGGCCGCCGTCCGCGAGGGGCTCGCCGACGGGTCGCTGCTGCGCACCTGGGCCGCCCGCGGGACGCTCCACGTGCTGAGCGCCGCGGCCGCGCCCGCCCAGCTCGCCCTGCTCGCGGCGGCCCGCACCTGGGAGAAGGGGTCCTGGCAGCGGCAGTTCGCGACGGCCGCGGAGGTGGGGCGCCTGGCCGAGCTGGTGGCCATGATCCTGCCCGGACGCTCGCTCACCCGCGACGAGCTGGTCGCCGAGCTGGACCGGCACGTGACGCCGGAGCTCGCGGAGCGGCTCGGGTCGGGCTGGGGCACGGTGCTCAAGCCCCTCGCCTGGCAGGGCCTGATCGTCAACGGCGAGCCCCGCGGCGCCCGCCCGACCTTCACCGACCCGGCAACCCGGACCGGCCGCCCGTTCGTGCTCCCCGATCCCGACGACGCCGCCCGGCTCCTCGTGCCCGCCTACCTCGACGTCTTCGGGCCGGCGAGCCCGACGGCGTTCGACGCCTGGCTGCTGCGCGGCGGGACACGGCGGCCGACCCTGCGGCGGTGGTTCGCCGAGCTGGTCGAGGACGGGGTCGTCGCGCCGGTCACGGTCCACGAGGACACCGACCGCGAGCAGCGGTACGCCCGCGTCGCCGACCTCGACGAGCTGGCCACCGAGCCCGAGCCGGACACCGACGGGCTCGTCCGCCTGCTGCCCGCCTTCGACCAGTGGGTCCTCGGCCCCGGCACCGCCGAGACGGCCGTCCTCGCGCCGCACCACCGGGCTCGGGTGAGCCGGACGGCCGGCTGGATCGCCCCGGTCGTGGTCCACCGCGGCCGCGTCGTCGGGACTTGGACCGAGGAGGACGCCGAGCCGGACTGGTTCGACGACGAGCCGCACCCCTCGGCCGAGGCCTTGGCCGCCGAGCGCGAGCGCCGACGGCGACTCGTCGGGGACCGGCGGTGACCTTCACGACGCGCGAACGCCGGTTCCGCGACGAGCGGCCCGGGTACCACGGTCGGTGAAGGGTCGATGCCGACCCGGAACCGAGTTGTGAGAGGAGACCGCCGTGAGCGACGCCGACAAGGCCGAGAACAAGGGCGAGGAGCTCAAGGGCAAGGCGAAGGAAGCCGCCGGTAGCGCCGTGGGCAACGAGTCCCTCGAGGCCGAGGGCAAGGGCGACCAGGCCAAGGGCAACGTGAAGCAGGCCGGCGAGAAGATCAAGGACGCCTTCAAGTCCTGATCGGTACTTCCCCGACGACGGCGCCCGCGGCCTCACGGCCCGGGCGCCGTCGTCTGCGCCCCCGTCGCTGTGACTGGCCGCTGCTCACCACCGTCCAGACAGGTCCATCCGGATGATGCCCGTCGAACGCGACCACCGGGCGGACGACCGCGGAGCTACCGTCCGCACGTGCCCGAGCAGGATCGTGTGAGCGCGCCGGCGGACGTGGTCGTCGTCGGCGCCGGCATCGTCGGGCTCTCCACCGCGGTGTCCCTCGCGGAGGCCGGCCACCGGGTGCGGGTGTGGACCGCGGACGATCCGTCGACGACCGCCTCCGCGCACGCGGGCGGGGTCTGGAAGCCGACGTACCAGGCTCCCCTGGCCGGTTCCCTGGTCCGCGCGTCCTGCTCGCTCGACCGCTACCGGCGCCTCGCGGCCGACCCCGCCACGGGCGTCCGGATGGTCGACGCCGTCACCGTCGGCGAGATCCCCGACCGGCACGCCCTCCCCCCGCAGCTCCGGCTGCTCCCCGACCTCGGCGTCCCGGCGACGCTGCCGGCCGGCTTCGACCGCGGGCTGGCGCACCGGTCCCCCGTCATCGACCTCCCCCGCCACGTCCGGTGGATGCGGGACCGGCTGGGCACGCTCGGCGGGGCGCTCGAGATCCGGCGGATCGAGACCCTCGACGAGGCCCTGGCCGACGCTCCCGTCGTCGTCCTGGCGGCCGGCCTGGGCGCGCGCGAGCTGGCCCAGGACCCGACCGTGCGCCCGCTCTTCTCGCAGTACGTCGTGACCGACAACCCCGGGGTGCACCGGGTCGTCGCCGAGATCTCCGACGCGCGCCGGTGGACGTCGATCATCCCGCAGCCCGACCGCGTCCACCTCGGCGGCGTGCGCCTCCCGGGCCGCACCGACCCGACACCGGACCGCGAGGAGGCCCGGGAGATCCTGCGCCGCTGCCGCGAGGCCGAACCGCTGCTCCAGGACGCGGCCGTGCTGCGCGTCGACACGGGCGTCCTGCCCGCCCGCCCGACGACGCGGGTGGAGGCCGAGCCGCGCGACCGCGGCCTCGTCGTGCACAACTACGGGCACGGGGGCAGTGGGCTCTCGCTGTGCTGGGGCACCGCGTGCGAGGTGGTCCGGCTGGTCGCCGCCCACCAGGGATCCGCCGTCGAGCGCCCCTCGGCCTGACCCCCCGGCCACGGGTCGGGCGAGGGTCAGAAGGGTCGTCGAGCGACCCGCGAGCCCCGCGCCGGGCCGACGTCCTCGCCGCGCGCCCGACGTCCGGCGTCGCGCAGCACCTCCACCAGGCGGTCGCCGTTGCGACGCCCGGTCACCGGGTCGAGCCGGTCGTGCACCAGCGGGTTCGGGTGCGGCGCCCGGGAGACCGTCGCCGGGCGCAGCTGCCACGGGACGCGGCCCCGTCGAGCGAGCACCGCCCACGCCTTGGCCGCGGGGGCGCCGAGCAGGACCACCTCGCGCGGCGGCGGACCGAGCAGGTCGAGGAACTCCCCGAGTCGGGGCGCGGCACGCAGCACCTCCCCGGCGAGCCGACGGGGCTCGTGGTTGGGGTTCGCGATCCACCACGGCACGAGGTGCCAGTGCAGCGTCACGTCCTGCCCGAGGCCCGCGCGGTCGGCCGCGCGGTAGAGGTTCGCCGACACCGCGTCGTTCGCGTAGCGGCTCACGAAGCCGCAGCCGTCCTCGGCGTCGGCGGCCGGTTCGGCCAGGAGCAGCAGCACCCGGGCCCCGTCGAGGGCCGCGGTGGGGTCGACGTACGGGACGTTCTCCAACGTGGTGTCCCGCAACCGGTCGACCCACCGGTTGAGCCGGCCTGGCCCGCCGTCGTGCCGCCGCGCCCACCAGTAGGCGTGCCGCTCGGGGGCGAGCTCGCGGCTGAAGAGCTCGTCGCGCCGCTGCGCGAGCCGGTTCCAGACGAGCTCGGGGCTGCGTGCGCCCCCGTGCGCCCCCGTCCGTGCCACGCCCACCAGCGTAGGTGCGCGAAGATGGCGGGGTGCTGTTCGCCCAGCGCTTCGCCGAGCCGATCGCACGCGGCGAGGTGGACCTGACGTTCCGGCGCTGGAAACGCGCCCAGGTGCGGCCCGGCCGCCCGTACCGCACGCCCGTGGGGCGCCTCGCCGTCGACGAGGTGGCCGAGGTCGACCCCGGCGGGGTGACCGACGACGAGGCGCGCCGTGCCGGGTTCGACGACGTCGCGGCGCTGCTCACCGAGGCCGGTCGCCACGCCGAGGACGGGACGCCGCTCTTCCGGGTCCGGTTCCACCGGCTCGACGAGCCCGATCCGCGCACCGAGCTCGCCGCCACCGAGCCCTCGGCGTCGGAGGCGGCCGAGCTCGCCGCGCGGCTCGACGCCATGGACCGGCGCAGCGGCCACGGCCCCTGGGCGTGGGCGACGCTGCGGGCGATCGCGGCCGAACCGGGTCGCCGCGCCCCGGACCTCGCCGCGGCGGCCGGCCGGGAGACCGCGCCGTTCAAGGCCGACGTCCGCAAGCTCAAGGCGCTCGGTCTGACCCACTCGCTCCCCGTCGGCTACGAGCTCTCACCCCGGGGTCGGGCCGTGCTCGCGACCCGGACCTGACGCGGTGGCCGACGACCTCGTCGTGCGCCTGCACGGCGGACCCGACCGGGACGGGGAGATCGACGCGGGCGGCCTCGTCGCGCTGGTCGGGGCGCTGCAGCTGCTGACGACGCGGATCGCGCGCCACCTCGTCGACCAGACCCGACCCGGGCGCAGCGCGGGCGTGGTGGAGCGGGCGGCGCGGGTGCGCCTCGTCGGGCTGGACCCGCACGCGACGGTGCTGCGCTTCGCGGTCGGCGAGGACGACGTGCTCGGCGAGGGGCTGGAGCAGGAGGTCACCGACGCCCTGTTCGAGCTGGTCCGCGGCCTGTGGAACGAGACCCCGCCGGCGTGGACCACCCCGCTGCTCGGCGACGCCTGCGTCGACCTGCTCGACGCGCTGGCCCGCACCTCGCGGACGGCGTCGCTGGGCGGCAGCCGCTTCCGCGAGGCGAGCTTCCGTCCCGGGGACCTCTCCCGGGCGCGGTGGCCGCGCTCGGATCCGCCCCGGACCTACGGCGACGTCGAGACGGTGCGCGGCCGGGTCGACCGGATCGACCTGCGGCGCGGGATCGTGCGGGTCCTCGACGACGCCGGGCGCGACGTCGTCGTCGAGGGCGTGGTCCCGGAGAGCGAGCCCGCCCTGTTCGACGGGGCGCCCGACCCGGCCGCGGTCGCGCGGCTGCTCGGGCAGGAGGTCGTCGTCACCGGGCCCGCCAGCCACGGCCCCGGCGGGCTGCGCCTGCGCGGCGCGACGATCCGGCCCGCCTGAGGGGGAACCGATCCGGGTCGGGCGGCCTCCAAGGAGGGAGACCGACCCCCGGGAGGCGTCCATGTCCCTGTCCCGTCCCGTCTCGGCCGCGTGCGCCGCCGACCTCGTCCCGGACCCGGCGTGAGGCGGCCGGGCCCCCGCCGTCGGCC
>NZ_JBVPVA010000101.1:0-12360 GCF_055612215.1 Actinomycetospora sp.
GTGCACCCCGACGCCGCTCCGCCCCGCGAAGTGCGCCAGGTGCACGGCCAGCGTCGACAGCGCCGTCGCGGACCGTTCGCGCAGCGCCGTGCCCGGGTCCTGCCCCGCGGCGGCGCCCAGTCCCGTCGTCGCCACCCGCACGGCCGTGGTCCCGGCCTCGTGCGGTTCGATCCGCCAGGTCGTGGTGAGGACGGCGGCGTGCCCGGCGACGACGGCCTCGGCCTCGGTGACCAGGCGGTGCGGCGGCTCCCGCTCGACGACGCGGACGGCGCCCTCGGCCCCGGTGGCCACGGCGATCGTGTTGTCGGCGCGGGCCTCGACGCGGGCCGGCTCCAGCCAGACCCGCACGTCGGGGAGCCCGACGACGGCGTCCCACGCCTGGTCGACCGGGGCCGCCACGGCGACGCCGAGCTCGACGGCGTCGGTGTCTGTGTCGGTATCGGTGTCGGAGCCGGGCGGGGTGTCGGACCCGGTCACGCTCAGCCGACCGCCGTGCCGACGAGGTGGCCGATGCCGTAGGTGACCGCCAGGCCCAGCGCGCCCCCGACGACCACGCGCAGCACGGCCTTGCGGATCGAGCTGCCGCCGAGGCGGGCCGACACCCAGCCGGCGAGCCCGAGCGCGACGAGCACCGCCACGAAGCACACCGGCACCCGCCACCCCGCGGGCGGCAGCATGATCGCGAGCAGGGGGAGCAGGCCGCCGAGGGTGAAGGCCAGCGCCGAGGCGCCCGCCGCCTGGGTGGGACTGCTGAGCTCCTCGGGGTCGATCCCCAGCTCGACCTCGGCGTGGGCGGCGAAGGCGTCGTGCTCCGTCAGCTCGCGGGCCACCCGATCGGCGGTCTCGGGCTTCAGCCCCTTGGCCTCGTAGATCGCGGCGAGCTCGGCCAGCTCGTCCTCGGGGTCCTCGGCGAGCTCCCGGCGCTCCTTGGCGAGCATCGAGCGCTGCGAGTCGCGCTGGCTGGACACCGAGACGTACTCGCCCAGGGCCATCGACACCGCACCCGCGACGAGGCCGGCGATGCCCGCCGTGAGGAGGGCGCCGCGGTCGGCGACGGCGCCCGCCACGCCGAGCACGATGCCCGCGACCGACACGATGCCGTCGTTCGCGCCGAGCACACCGGCGCGCAACCAGTTGAGCCGGGCGTCGCTGGCCTCGGCGTGCGGCTCGTCCTCGTGGGTCGGCAGCACCGCGCTGTCGTCGGTCACGGCGGCGAGTCAAGCAGCGTCGGGACCGGCCTGCCAGCCAGGCGAGCCTGCCCTTGGCGCCTCGCTGTGACGCGGCGCGCCTGTGACGCGGGCCCGGCCGGGCAGCGTCGCCGGGACCCCCTTCGCCACCATGGTCCGCATGCCGCCCACCGCGCTCGCCCACCGCGTGCTGACCCACCCCGGGGCGTACCCGGTGCTGCGCGAGGTCGCGCCGCGCTACTCCGACCTCGGGCCGGACGGGACGATCTCGACGACGGGGATCGCGCGCTGGTTCGAGGACGTCCGCGTCGCGGTCGAGCTGCCCGCCTTCCGGCGCCTGATCGAGGACGGCGAGTTCGGGCCGTTCCGGGTGCTGCTCGCGGCCCAGCACGTCGACCGGCTCGCCTCGATGCGCTGGGACGGCACGTACCGCATCGGGGTCGGCGTCCGCCGCGTCGGCGGCTCGTCGTTCACCTACGGCTACGGGGTGTTCTGCGAGGACCGCTGCGTCGCGCTCGGGGACACCGTCACCGTCTTCGCGACCGACGCCGGGCCGGCGCACCTGCCGGACGCGCTGCGCACCGACCTCGCCGGGCTCGTGCTCGACGAGCCCGACGCGCCGCAGGCCCACCGCCCCGGGCCGGAACGGCGCGACCGGGCGACCTATCCGTTCGCGATCTCGTTGCGCGCGCGCATCGGCGACATCGACACCAACCGCCACGTCAACAACGTCGCGCTCATCTCCTGGTACGCCGACGGCATCGCCGCCCTGCAGGACGAGGTCCTCACCTCCGGGTGGGGCGGCCCCCCGCCCGGGATCGCCCCGACGGCGTTCCGGGTCGCCTACGTCGCCGAGGTCGGCTACCCGGCGGAGTACGAGATCGGGGTGGCGGTGCTCGGGCAGGACGCCGGGGCCGGGACCGTGCACTACGGGCTGGGCGTCTTCCTCGGCGACCGCTGCGTGGGCCTGGCCGACGCGACCGGCCCCCGCGGCGACCTCCCCGCCGAGGTCCTCGACGCCTGGCGCCGCACCCCGCTCTGACCCGAGTGGTCCCTCGGCGCCGCCCGGGAGCCGGACCCGCTGCGCCGCAGGACCACTCGACGGGGTGGCCCCGAGCCCCGCCCGTGACGGGTCCGGGACCCGCGGGTCTGATGATCACCCGTGAAGTGGCTCTCGTTGCGGTAGTCGTATCCCAGATCGTCGCCGCGCGTTGTTCCGCACGTGACCCGCTGCTCCGTACGACGGATGGCACTCCCCGTACTGGCCGTCGTAGCGATCCTCACCTTGGGCGCCTGCAGTGGCTCCCAGGGCGCTGCACCGCCGAAGACCGCGCGTGTCGAACGCGCCGCCGTCAGTACCGGTGTGGAGTCGACGGGGTCGGTCTCCACCCTCGGCGCGACCAACCTCGGGTTCCCGACGGGTGGGCAGCTGACGTCGGTGCGGGTCGCGGTCGGCGACCAGGTGACCGGGGGCCAGGTCCTCGCCACCATCGACGACTTCTCCGCGCGCCAGGCCCTGCGCCAGGCGCAGTCGCAGCTCGCGGCCCAGGAGGCGAACTACGACCAGGTCCGGGACGCGACGTCGGTCGGCGGCGCCCAGAACTCGGTCGACGCCGCCGCCTCCGTGGTGTCGGCGACCCGGCGCCAGGCGGCCGCGACGCTGGCCGCCGACGACACGGCGATCAGCGCGGCGCGGGCCGCGGTCGGGCAGGCGCAGGCCGGCGTGGGCCCGGCCCAGGCGGCGCTCGCGGCGGACAGCGCGGCGTGCGCGCCGACGTACACCGCGACGCCGCCCGCGCCGTGCCAGCGGATCCCCGTCGACCAGTACGCCGTGCTCCAGGCCCAGCAGGGCGTCCAGATGGCGCAGCAGCAACTGGCCCAGGCCCAGTCGAAGCGCAACGTCGACGCCGCCGCCGGCAACCTGCAGGTGGCCAGCGCCCGGCAGGGCCAGGTCAGCGCCCAGAACGGGCTCGACTCGGCCAGCGCCAGCCGGCCCAACAGCCTCGACGCCGCCGCCGCCGCGGTCGACGGGGCGCGGGCCGGCGTCGCGAACGCCCGCCGGGCCCTCGACAACACGACGCTGCGGGCCCCCGGCCCCGGCACGATCTCGGCCCTCAACGGCGGGGTGGGGGAGTTCGTCGCCCCGTCGTCCTCGACGACGCCGTTCGCGCCAGGCTCGAACGCGCCGATCCCCGGGGCCGCCCAGGCGGCGGGCGCCGCCGGCGCCGCGGCGGGTGCGGCCTCCCCGACGCGCCCCGGCGGCACCCAGTTCATCGTGCTGCAGAACGTGAGCCAGTTCGCGGTCGTCGCGCCGTTCCAGGAGGTCGACGCGGCCAACGTCGCACCGCAGCAGCGCGCCGTGGTCTCCCTCGACGCGGTGCCCGACCGCACGTTCGACGGCACGGTCCTCTCGGTCGCGCCGTCGTCGGTCGCCCTCGGCGGCAGCGTCGAGTACTACGTGACGATCGCCCTGCCGAACGGCGACCCCCGCGTCCACGACGGGCAGTCGGCGCGGGCGTCGGTGACCACGGCGACGTCCGAGGGGAAGATCAGCGTGCCGAACGCCGCCTTGCACCGGCAGGGAGACAGGGCCACCGTCACCGTCGTGACCTCTGACGGCAGACAGACACCGACGCCGGTGACGACGGGCCTCGTCGGGGCCGACCGCACCGAGATCACCGGCGGCCTGGCCGAGGGCCAGCAGGTGCTCCTGGGCGGCTCGGCGTGAGCGCGCCGGAGAGCTCCGAGGCGACCACGACGACCACCGCGACCACCGCCACGGCCGCCGACGACGCGACGCCGGCCGAGGGCACCGCGGTCGAGGGCGGGACGAAGCGCCGGGGCCTCAAGCGCTCCACCAAGATCGGGCTCGCCATCATCGTCATCCTGGCCGTGCTCGCCGCGGCCGCGTTCGCGATCAATTACTTCGTGAACTCGAGCAAGTTCGTCTCGACGGACAACGCCCAGGTCGACGGCACCCAGATCCCGATCGTGGCGCCTGCGGCCGGCACCCTCGTCGGCTGGCGCGGCACCACCGGCGCCGTCCTGCAGCGCGACCAGCTCGTGGGCCGGGTCCAGGTGCAGGGCGCCTACGTGCAGCCCCAGCTCCCGATCCGGGCGCCCGCCGCCGGGACCGTCGCGAACTCCGACACGACCGAGGGCGCCTACGTGACCGCGGGCGCGCAGCTGGCGATCGCGTACGACCCGAACAACGTCTACGTGACCGCACGGGTCGACGAGACCGACGTCGGCGACGTCGAGGTCAACCAGCCCGTCGACTTCACCGTGGACGCCTACCCGGGGCGGACCTTCCACGGCACCGTCCAGGAGATCCAGGGCGGCGCGGCAGCGGTGTTCTCGCCGTTCCCGCAATCCAACTCCGGGGGCAACTTCCAGAAGGTGACCCAGGTGATCCCGGTGCGGATCGGGATCGACGACATGCAGGGCCTCGACCTCATCCCCGGCATGAACGTGACCGTCGACATCCGCAAGCCGGGCGACTGACCCCGGGCCGGAGCCGGCAAACTAGTGGGAGACGTCTCCCACATCCACGGGCGGACCGATCCGCCGCCTCCTACCGTTCGACCGGGTGACGCACGCCGCTCTCGACGCGCGGGTGACGCCGTAGTCCTCGGGCACCCCCGGGGGATCCCGTCGGCGAGGAGGAGACCCCGAGCATGTCGACCGAGACCGAGTTCGGGTCCGCCCCGACCGCACTCGACGACGGACGACCCGGCTCGACCCTCCCGGACACCCGCGAGCGGACCCGGACGAACGGGCACACCGTCGAGGCGCCGCCCGCGCCGCCTCGCCGCCCGGACCCGGCGCCCGCCCCGGCGAGGCCCGCCGCGCCGCCGCGGCCCGCGGCACCCGCCGCGCCCGCGGCCCCGGAGCAGCCCGGTCCCCGCTCGAACTGGCTCGTCCCGCTGCTGGTGCTCGTCGTCGGCATGTTCATGTCGGTGCTCGACATCAGCATCGTCAACGTCGCCATCTCGACGATGCAGAACGACTTCGGCGCGACGACCGACCAGATTCAGTGGGTCTCGACGTCGTACTCGCTGGCCGAGGGCGTGATCGTCCCGGCGAGCGCGTGGCTGGGCGCCCGGCTGGGGCTCAGCCGCACCTACATCGTCGCCATGATCGGCTTCGCGATCTTCTCCGCGCTGTGCGGCACCGCGTGGGACGTCAACAGCATGATCGTCTTCCGTATCCTGCAGGCGATCCCGGGCGGCGTGATCCCGGTCGTCGCGCTGTCGATGCTCTACAAGATCGTCCCGCGGAAGAGCATCGGCGCGGCCATGGGCATCTACGGCCTGGGCATCGTCTTCGCCCCGGCCATCGGCCCGACGTTCGGCGGCTACCTCGTCGAGTACGTGGACTGGCGGCTGATCTTCTTCATCAACGTCCCGGTCGCGGTGCTCGGCGTCATCGGTGCCCTGTTCCTGCTGCCGCGCTTCCACCCCGAGCCCGGGATGCGCTTCGACCTGCCCGGCTTCCTCGCCATCGCGGTCGGCGCGTTCTCCCTGCTCCTGGCGCTCTCCGAGGCGCCGACGTGGGGCTGGACGTCCTACCCGACGCTGATCCTGCTCACCCTCGGCGTGCTCTCGCTGGCGCTCTTCGTGATCATCGAGCTCGAGGTCGACCAGCCGCTGCTCGACGTGCGCGTGTTCAAGACCTGGGCGTTCAGCAACTCGCTGATCCTCATCGCGATCGTGTCGGTCGGGCTGTTCGGCGTGCTGTTCTACATCCCGCTGTACCTGCAGCAGTTCCAGGGCATGGGGGCGTTCGACACCGGGCTCCTCCTGCTGCCGCAGGCCCTCGTCATGGCCGTGATCATGCCGGTGGCGGGGCAGATCTACGACCGCTTCGGCGCGCGGTGGCCGGCGGCGCTCGGGCTGTCGATCGTCGCCTACACGACGTGGGACATGGCGACGCTGACCCCGGACACCCCGCACGGGCACCTCGAGCTCATCCTCGCGGTCCGGGCCGCCGGCATCGGGCTGGCGATGATGCCGATCATGACCGGTGGGATGGCGTCCCTGCCCGCCGACCGCACCTCCAACGGCAGCGCGTTCAACACCGTCGTGCAGCGCACCTCCTCGGCCATCGGCCTGGCCGCGATGACCGCGCTGATGGAGCTCCAGCGGGCCCAGGGCCTCGCGGACCGCACCGCGCTCATGCCCACGACCGGGTCGGCGTCGTCGGGGTCGGCCGCCGCCGGAGCGTCGTCGGCCGCGTCCTCGGCGGCGTCGTCGGCGAGCGGCTCCGGCGGCTCGGCGATGCTGCAGCAGTACCAGCTCTACGAGCAGCTGCAGAGCCAGGTGTTCATCACCGCGCTCAACGACCTGCTGATCGTCACCGCGATCCTGACCGCGATCGGTGTCCCGCTCGCCCTCATGCTGCGCGGGGGCAAGCCGCCCGCCGAGGACGGCCCCCGGGTCATCGAGGCCTGAGCGGTCCCGTCGCCCGTGGCCGGTCTACGGGCCACGCGCCGCGCTGACCGGGTGGCCCCGGCGCCGGCCCGCGTCGGGAAGGATGGGGCCGTGAGCGCCGACCTCGACGAGCTGCGTCGCCTGCGCCGCGCGCGCGACCGGATGGACCGCGAGTACGCGCAGCCGCTCGACGTGCCGGCCCTGGCCCGGACCGCGCTGATGTCCCCGGCGCACTTCAGCCGCCGGTTCCGCGAGGCCTACTCGGAGACGCCGTACTCCTACCTCATGACGCGGCGCATCGAACGGGCGAAGGCCCTGCTGCGCCGCGGCGACCTCACCGTCACCGACGTGTGCGTCGCGGTCGGCTGTACCAGCCTCGGGTCGTTCTCCAGCCGGTTCACCGAACTGGTCGGCGAGACACCGTCGGCGTACCGCGCGCGGAACCACGACGAGCTGCGGAGCGCGCCCACCTGCCAGACGATGGCCGTCGCGCGGCCGGCCCGCAGGAGAGCAGGTTCGGAGAAGCCTCCGTCACGCGCCGGGGCCTAGCGTCGCCGTCATGACGATCTCGCTCTCCGGCATGCACGTCGTCGTCGACGACCTCGACACGGCCCTCACCTTCTACCGCGACACGCTCGGCCTGACGGTCCGCAACGACGTCGGGCAGGGCAGCCAGCGCTGGGTCACGCTCGCGACCGACACCCAGCCCGAGATCAACATCGTGCTCTCGCCCCCGCACGCCGGGCGCTCCCGGGAGGACGGGGACGCGGTCGCCGCCCTGCTGGCCAAGGGCGTGCTCGGCATGATCCAGCTGCGCTCCGACGACCTCGACGCCACCTTCGACACGCTCGTGTCCGCGCCCGGCGTCGAGGTGCTCTCGGAGCCCACCACCCAGCCCTGGGGTGTCCGCGACGCGGCCGTGCGCGACCCCGCCGGCAACATGGTGCGCATCGACCAGGGCTAGCTCACCGAGCCCTTGCCGGGATCGGTACGCGCCCGTACCGTGGCCGGGCACCACCCACCGAGCGAGGGAGCACCCATGGGCAGCGTCCGCGACAAGGTCGCCGTCGTCACCGGCGCCGGATCGGGGATCGGGCGCCGCCTCGCCCTCGAGCTCGCCCGGCGGGGCGCGCGGCTCGCGCTCTCCGACGTCGACGAGGCCGGGCTGGGGGAGACCGCGGACCAGGTCAAGGCGCTGGGCGCCGAGGTGTTCACGGCCCGGCTCGACGTCGCGGACCGGGCCGCGGTGCAGGCGCACGCGGACGCGGTCGTCGAGCACTTCGGCGTCGTGCACCAGATCTACAACAACGCCGGCATCGCGAGCTCCGGGTCGGTCCTCGACGGCGAGTGGAGCGAGTACGACACCGTGCTCGGCATCAACCTCTTCGGCGTGATCCACGGGACGAAGGCGTTCCTGCCGCACCTGGTGGCCTCCGGCGACGGCCACGTCGTCAACGTCTCGAGCCTGAACGGGCTCATGGCCCAGCCCGGGATGTCCGCGTACTGCACGAGCAAGTTCGGCGTCCGCGGGTTCACCGAGACCCTGCGCGCCGAGATGCTCGCGGGCGGGCACCCGGTGCAGGTCACCGTCGTCCACCCCGGCGGCGTGAAGACGAACATCGCGACGGCCGCCTTCGAGCGCGGTGCCGCGCAGCGTCCGAGCACCCCCGCCGACGAGGCGCGGATGCGCACCTACAACGAGAAGCTCCTCAAGCTCCCCGCGGAGCGCGCCGCGACGATCATCGTCGACGGGGTCGAGGGCGGGAAACCGCGGGTGCTCGTCGGCAACGACGCGAAGCTCGTGGACCTCTTCGTCCGGCTCGTGCCCCGGTTCTACCCGGCGGCGCTCGTGCGGTTCGGCGGCGTGCTCGGCTCCGTGGACTGACCACCGTCCCGGCGCGTCGCGTGGGGTCGGCGTGACCCGTGTGGCTACTGTCCGTTTCCGTGACGACCGCGGAGCAGGACCCGCTCGTGCAGGGCGTGCCACCGTCGAGTGAGGAGCTGGTCGCGTACCGCGAAGCGGTCGCCCGGGTCGTGGCCGGCCTCGACGGCCCGCGCCTGCGGCACCGGGCCGCGGCCGAGCCGGACCTGCTCGTCGTGCTCGACGCCCTGCCCGGCGGCGCCGAGGAGGCCCTCGCCCGCCTGGAGGTCGAGGCGCTCGCGTTCCGCCCGGGCCCGCGGTCGAACGTGCGGACGCCGGCCGAGCACCTGCGCCTGCTGCTGTTGCAGCAGATCGACGTCCTCTGGTGGTCGCCGGCCGGCGCGTTCGCCGACGACGCCGCCGTGCTCGCGTCCCGGGACCTGGTCGGGCTGGCCGGGCTCCGGGACCGCGGCACGCTCGGGTTCCGCTACCGGGTGTCGACCGCGTCGTGGCCCGTCCGGGCCCGGAACTACGCGGTGCGGCGGTGGGCACCGGACCGCGAACCGCACACGTCGGGACTCAGCTACGACCGGGCGCGCCCCGCGGTGGTGGCGCTGCTCGACGACGTGGCCCACCGGTTCGCCGCGGCGGTGCCGCGGTGGCCGCACGGGCTCTGGGTGAACTGCCTGGTCCGCAGCGAGGCCGTCCAGGACCACCTGCGCGAGCTCGGCTACTCCGCCGCCCGCGCCAGCTCGCACTGCGCGGGCTACGCCGCCGACGTGGAGATGGCCTGGCCGGCCCGCCACGGCCACGCCGCCCCGCTGCAGGAGATCCTGCTCGGGCTGCGCGACGCCGGGACGATCAACCTCATCGACGAGGGCCAGGCCTGGCACGTCTGCCTGAGCCCGGCGTGGGTGTCCGCCTACGAGCAGGCCTTCCGTCGGGAGCACGCATGTGCGGGATAGCAGTGGTGCTGGGGCCGGGCGCCGCCGCCGATGCGGCGACCTTCGAGGCGATGCTGGGCGCGGTCGCCGCGCGCGGGGAGCGGATCGAGACCCGGCGGGCGCCCGAGGCCCTGCTGGGCACCGCCCGGTTGTGCATCGTCGACCGCGAGCACGCGGTCCAGCCCTGGGCCAGCGCCGACGGGCGGTGGACGATCAACCTCAACGGCGAGATCTTCAACCACGCGCAGCTGCGCGCCGAGCTCGGACCCACCCGCACCCTGGGCGACACCGAGGTCGCGCTGGAGGCGGTGCTGGCCTGGGGCGAGGACGGGCTGCGCCGGCTCCGCGGGGAGTTCGCGCTGGCGGTCGTCGAGACCGCCACCCGCCGGGTCTTCCTCGCCCGCGACCCCGTCGGGGTCAAGCCGCTGTACTGGGCGCGCCACGACGGGCGGCTGCACGTCGCCTCGGAGATCAAGGCGCTGGCGGGGCTCGGCGCCCGGGTCCACGAGGTGCCGCCGGGGCACTGCGGCTGGGCCGACCCCGCCACCGACCCCGAGCTGCACCCCTACCTCGACCTCTACCGGCTGGGGGAGTCCCGGCCGCCGATCCTCGACGTCGAGGAGGCCGCGGCCGCCGTCCGCGCGACGTTCACCGACGCCGTCGCGTGCCGGGTCGACACCGACCTGCGCGTCGGCGTGGTCCTCTCCGGCGGGCTGGACAGCTCGCTCACCCTGACCCAGGTGCACGCGCTGCACCCGGACTGCGTCGCGTTCACCGTCGGCACCGAGGGCAGCGAGGACGTCGCCTACGCCCGGCGGCTGTGCGCCGACCTCGGCGTCGAGCACGTGGTGGTCCCGGTCCGGCCGGCCTCGATCGGGCTGCGCGAGGTCCGGGAGGCCGTGCGGGTCTCGGAGCTCACCGAGTACGGCGACATCATCAACGCCGTCGTCTCCCGGCGGCTGTTCGCGGCCGTGCACGCCGCCGGGGTCAAGGTCGTCCTCACCGGGGACGGCTCCGACGAGCTGTTCGGCGGCTACGACATGTACCGCCGGGTCGGCGCCGACGACGTCCGCCGGCTCTTCCTGCACAAGCTGGCCTACCTGAGCCACACCGAGCTGCAGCGCGTCGACCGGACGTCGATGTCGCAGTGCGTCGAGGCCCGGGTGCCGTTCCTCGACCCCGCGATGCTCGAGCTGGCCATGCGCCTGCCGCGCGAGCTGAAGATCCGGGACGGCTACGAGAAGTGGATCCTGCGCCACGCGTTCGCGGACGTCCTGCCCGACTACGTGCTGGCACGGCACAAGAACCCGATGTCGCACTCGTCGGGCCTGCACGAACGCGTCCGGCTCTTCCGGCCGCTGTTCCGGCGGTTCTACCGCGAGGCCGGCTACGAGTGCTTCGCCCCGCTGCAGCGCGACTTCTCCGAGGTCCTGCGCGACCACGGGTTCGACCTCGACGCCGCCGTCGCCGCCGCGCGCCCGGCGCGGGACCTCACCGTGGCCGAGCACGCCCGCGACCTCGCCGGGGCGCTGCGGTGGAACGTCGTGCACGCCGTGCGCCGGCCGCGTTCGGTGGTGTGACTCACCGCGCCCGCGAGATCGGCTCCGGGGCAGGATCGCGGCCATGGTCTCCGCCCACGTCACGACGCGTGCCCTCGGCGGGCACGACTTCGCGAGCCCGATCGACGACCGCTGGTTCGAGGACTACCGCCCGGGGGAGACCTTCGAGTACGGCTGGCTCGGCGTCACCGAGGACGAGATCGTCGAGTACGCGACGCGCTACGACCCGCAGCGCATCCACACCGACCCGGCGTGGGCGGAGGACGGTCCGTTCGGGGGGCTGATCGCGAGCGGCTGGCAGTCCGCGGGCCTGATGATGCGGCTGTACTGCGACCACTACGTCTCGGCCGTCGCGAGCCTCGGCTCGCCGGGCGTGGACGAGCTGCGCTGGTCGTCCCCGCTGCGCCCGGACGACCCGGTGCGGCTCCGGGTGACCGTCGCCGAGGCGCGGGTGTCCCGGTCCAAGCCCGACCGCGGGCTCGTGCACACCGAGGTCGCGCTGCTCACCGAGGACGACCGCTGCCCGCTCCGCCTGCGGGCGATGAACCTCCTGCTGGTGCGACCCCCGCGATGACCGAGGTGTCGAGGTGTCCGCCGACCTCACCCTCACCAGGTGACGGGGAGCGCGGTCAGGCCTCCGGTGAGGTTGTCGTCGCGGAGCCGGAGGCCCTCGAGCGGCACGGCGACGCGCAGGGTCGGGATCCGCTCGGGGAGGGCGGCGAACACGGCCCGGAGCTCGATGCGGGCCAGGCTCGCGCCCACGCAGTGGTGCGCGCCGTGGCCGAAGCCCAGGTGCGGGTTCGGGGCCCGGCCCACGTCGAGGGTCGCGGGCGCCTCGAAGACCGCGGGGTCCTGGTTGGCGGCGCCGATGGACAGCACGACGGCGTCGCCCGGCGCGATGACGACGTCGCCGACCTCCACCTCGGTGCGCGCGTAGCGGATCAGGCCGCCGCCCCGCCCGCTCCCCGGCCCGGGCAGCCGGAGGATCTCCTCGACGAAGCCCGCGACGTCCTCGCCGCCGACCGCGCACCGCGGCCCCTCGTGCGGGAACAGCCGCAGGATCCCGGCGTCGACGCGGTTGACCGTCGTCTCGTGACCCGCGAACAGCAGCGCGGTCGCGATGCCGGTGACCTCCAGGTCCGTGAGGGTCGGGTCCTCGCGCTGGGCCGTGACCAGGTCGGAGAGGACGTCCTCGCCCGGGGCCTCCCGCTTCGCGGCGAGCAGTCCCCACACGTAGGTCCCCAGCGCGGTGATGCCTGCCCGGCTCGACCCGCCCTCGAGGGTCCCGGCCTGCTCGGACCAGACGCGGAACCGGTCGCGGTCGGCGTAGGGCACACCGAGCAGCTCGCAGATGACCAGCGTGGGCAGCGGGACCGA
>NZ_JBVPVA010000157.1:0-10048 GCF_055612215.1 Actinomycetospora sp.
GGAGAGGGGGACCCAGCGGTGCCGGGGTCGGGAGTGCAGTGGTGGTCGGGACGGGGTCTCGCCCTCGTCGGCGCTCCCGGGGTCTGACAGCCCGCTCGCACCGCCGCAAGGGCCAGGGTGAGCAGGAACGCTGAGGGGGTCGACGGAGTGGCCCTTGCCCCGGCACGATCGACCTGTCCGAGGCGACCCCGCGCCGCCGAGGGAGAGACCCCGAGCACGAGCCGTGCGGCGAGAGCCGTGTAGCGTGTAGCAGCCGCCTCGGGTTCGCGGCCATCTGCTGGTGTTCGTCCAGGACAGCGCTCCGAGTCAGGCCGAGAGGAACGACTCCTCTAGACGAGTCGCGTGGCCCTTGTAAGCGAAAGGTCCGGGGTTCGATTCCCCGCGCCGGCTCGGGATCGGACCGCGTCTCCGGCCGTCCGCGACCTCGGATCGGGCCCGGACAGCGGAGCCGGGGCGAGGTCGGATCCGGCTAGCGTGGCTCACGACGCCAGGCGATGCGGCCGGCCGTGGAGCGCAGGTCGTGCGAGGGAGCAGCCATGACCAGTGCGCAATCGGACGACGACGCCACCGGCCGGTACTACGTGATCTTCGACGTCGACATCCACGACGTCGCGAGGTACCGCACCTACATGGAACGGGTGAGGCCGGCGTTGGAGGACGCGGGCGGTCGGTACCTGGTGCGCGGTGGTGACTTCACGGTCTACGAGGGGGACTGGACCCCGTCGCGGCTGGTCCTCCTGGAGTTCCCGTCCCAGGAGGCGTGGGAGTCCTTTTACGGCGGACCGGCCTACGCGGAGATGAAGTCGGTCCGGGAGGAGGTCAGCACCGGGCGGATGGTCGGCGTCGAAGGGCTCGCGCCCGGGCGGTGAGTCACCCCAACCGGGCGGCCCGCGCCAGGAGGTGGCGCCGCTCGGGTTCGCTGGTGGTGCGTCGGGCCGCCTCGCGGTACCCCGCGCGCGCCGCGTCGCGGTCGCCGGCCATCTCCAGCAGGTGGGCCCGCACGGACACGAGGTGGTGGGAGGCGGCGAGGCGCTCGTCGCCCGCCAGGTCGTCGAGCAGGGCCAACCCGGCCGACGGCCCGCGCACCTCGGCCACCGCGACCGCCCGGTTGAGCGTCACCGTCGGGTTCGGCGCCACGCGCTCCAGGACCGTGTACAGGGCGAGGATCTGGGGCCAGTCGGTGACGTCGGCGGTGGGTGCCTCGTCGTGGACGGCGGCGATGGCGGCCTGGAGCTGGTAGGGGCCGACCGGGCCCCTCGCCAGGGCGTCGGTCACCAGAGCCACGCCCTCGGCGACGGCGTCGGTGTCCCACAGCGACCGGTCCTGCTCGCTCAGCGGCACCAGGGACCCGTCGGGAGCTGTACGGGCCGGGCGGCGGGCGTCGGTCAGCAGCAGCAGGGCCAGCAGGCCGGCCACCTCGCCGTCGTCGGGGACCAGCCGGTGGAGCTCGCGGGCGAGCCGCAGTGCCTCGTCGGTCAGTCCGGCCCGCACCAGCTGCGTCCCCGACGTGGCCGTGTAGCCCTCGTTGAACACGAGGTAGACGACGTGGAGCACGACGCCGAGCCGCTGCGCCGTCTCGGCGGGCGGGGGCAGCTCGAAGGCGGCCCCCGCCGCCGTGATGCGCAGCTTCGCCCGGCTGATCCGCTGCGCCATCGTCGCCTCGGGCACGAGGAAGGCCCGGGCGATCTCGGCGGTCGACAGGCCGCCGACGGCCCGCAGGGTCAGCGCGACCTGCGACGACGGCGTCAGCGCCGGGTGGCAGCACAGGAACAGCAACCTGAGGGTGTCGTCGCCGGTGGGACCGCCCACGGGCGGAGGCGGAGTCCGGGCGGCATCGGCCTCCTCCCGTCGGCGGCGGGCGGCGTCGCTGCGCAGCTGGTCGGCGAGGCGACGCGACGCCACCGTCACCAACCACGCCCGGGGATCCTCCGGCCACCCCTGCGCCGGCCACTGGGCCGCGGCCGCCGCCAGCGCCTCCGCGACGGCGTCCTCGCAGGCGTCGAAGTGGCCGTAACGGCGCACCAGCGCCCCGAGCACCTCCGGGACGAGGGCGCGGACGGCCTGCCAATCGGTCACGGTCCGACGTCGGCCTCGTGCATGATCGGCCGGACCTCGACCCCCCAGTGGCGCGCCGACGGGTTGCGAGCCGCGATCTCGAGGGCCCGGTCCGGGCCGTCGCAGTCGACGATCCAGACGCTGCCCAGGTACTCCTTCGCCTCGGCGTACGGGCCGTCGGTGACCGCCGGGGTCCCGCCGCTGACCCGGACCATCTTGGAGTTCACCTGGTCGGCCATGCCGTAGGCGCCGATCAGCTCACCCGACTCGAACAGCTCCTGGTTGAAGGCGTCGGTCTCGCGGATGATCTCGGCGAGGGCTTCGGCGCCGACCGCGCTGAACGCCTCCTCGTTGCCGTAGATCAGCAGCATGTACTTCACGGTCCGCTCCTCTCACTGCTCCGGCCGGGCGGACCCGACCAGCTCGCCGCTCGCGCCCCGATCGTCCAGCACCAGCCTCGAGCGCCCGCTCACGGTGTAGCGGACATGGGTGACGTCGGGCCCCGCGACGACCCGGGTCGCGACCAGCTCGATCCCGTCCTCGGCGCCGAGCCCGAGGCCGGGGTCGAACAGGCGCTGGCCTTCGCCCAGCAGCACCGGGGCGATGTGCACCTCCAGCTGGTCGAGCAGCCCGGCCCGCAGCACCTGGCGCAGGACCTCCCCGCCACCGGCCACCGCCACGTCCTTGCTGCCCGCGGCCTCCCGGGCCAGCTCGACGGCCCGCTCGGGCCCCTCGGTGACGAAGGTGAAGGAGGTGCCGCCCTGGCGCTCCAGCACCGCCCGGGGACGGTGGGTCACGACGAACACCGGCGCCCGGAAGGGCGGCTCGTCGCCCCACGGGACCTCGCCGGCGTCGAACATGCGCCGGCCCATGACGTAGGCACCGGCCGAGGAGAACGTCTCCTCCAGGATCTCCGAGTTGATCGACGCCTCGCCGCCGGCGGCGCCCACCCGCTCGCGCCAGGCCATCGCGTCGACCACCCAGCGGGTGACCCGGAAGAAGCCGGGCGCCTCGGGGCCCTGCATCCAGCTGCTCATGTCCGTCGGGTTCCGCGGATCCCTCGGCCCGGTGTAGAAGCCGTCGAGGGACGCCGACATCTGGGCGGTCACCTGCGTCATCGTCCGTGCTCCTTCTCGGAACGGGGCGGCCCCGCGGCCGCCGGTGCCCCTCAGTCGGAGCGGACGGGCCGTCCTCGACGTCCGCCGGCGAGGAATCCGCGGAGAAATCCCGGATCGACGGCCGGCCCGGGTGTGCGACCGTGACCGGCGTGAGCCGGCTCTCCGTGGTGGCGGTCGCGGTCGATGCGCGCGACCCCGAGGCCCTGGCCTCGTTCTGGGCGGCGGCGCTCGACGCCGAGATCGTCGAGCGCTGGCGCGACGCGCACGGGACGCCCTACGTCGAGGTCGCCCTCGTCGGGGAGACCGTGCTGCTGTTCCAGGCCGTCCCCGCCCCGACCGAGGGCAAGAACCGGGTCCACCTCGACCTCCGGGCGCCCGCCGGGAGCGACCAGCGCACGGAGTGCGACCGGCTGGTCGCCCTCGGGGCCTCGCTGCTCGACGAGGCCCCGGACCACCCGTGGATCGTCCTGGCCGACCCGGAGGGCAACGAGTTCTGCCTCCTGCCCGCCGAGTGACCCGTGTCAGCCGTCGTAGTCGACGGCCACGGCCTCGCTCGTCGGGCGGGCCTGGCAGGTCAGGATGCGCCCGTCGGCCACCTCGGCGTCGGTGAGCGCGTGGCGCACGGCCATGTGGACGGTGCCCGAGCGCAGCGTCGCGACGCACGTGCCGCACGCCCCGCCCGCGCACGAGTACGGCGCGTCCAGGTCGGCGCGCAGGGCGGCGTCGAGTACCGCCTCGTCGGGCCCACAGTCGATCACGGCCGAGGCACCGTCCAGCGTCACGCTCACCGAGGCCGCCGTCGTCCCCTCGACGGGGCCGGCGGCCGACGCCGTCGCGAACACCTCCCGGTGCACCCGCTCGCCCGGCACGCCCGCCGCCTCGAGCCCGGCCACGAGCGAATCGCCCAGTGACTCCGGTCCGCAGAGGAACCAGCCGTCGACGTCGTCGGGTCGCGGTACGTGCGCCAGCACGCGCTCCACGGAGAGCCGACCCGCCTCGACGGTCTCCCAGCGGACGGCGTCGTCGGCCCGCCCGTCCGACGCGACGGCCCCGCGCGAGAGCACGTGCACCAGTCGCAGCCGGCCCTCGGCCCGCGCGACCAGCATCGACAGCTCGTCGGCGAACATCGTCGACGCCGCGTCGCGGTTGCCCAGCAGCAGCGTCACGCGCGTCGCCGGCTCGGCCTCGAGCACGCTCGCGACGATCGAGAGGACCGGCGTGACGCCGCTGCCCGCCGCCACCGCGACCACCCGCCGTCCCGAGGCCAGGCCCACCGGCGGCTCCGGGGTGAAGCGTCCCGCGGGCGCCGCGACCTCGAGGGTGTCCCCGGCGGCCAGCTCCGAGCCGACCCAGGTGGAGAAGCGGCCGCCGTCGACCGTGCGGATCCCGATCCGCAGCACCCCGGACCCGGCCGCCGAGCAGACCGAGTAGCTGCGTCGCACCTCCTCGCGGCCCGCGCCGTCGGCCGGGTCCAGCCAGGCCCGGACGGTCACGTGCTGGCCGGGACGGTGCGCGAAGGTCGCGGCGAGCTCGTCGGGGACGTCGAAGGTCACCGCGACGGCGTCGGCCGTCAGCCGCCGGACCTCGGCCGCGCGCAGCCGGTGGAAGCCGGGGCGCACCTCGCCCGCCGGCAGCGCCATGCCGTCGGTGAGGCCGCGCCACGCGCGGTACTCGGCCGGGGTCAGCTCCGTGCCCCAGGCCGTGGCGATCGGGACGTCGCGGGCGAGGTAGTCGTCGCGGGTGTTCTCCCAGGCCCGCACGTAGCGGTAGAACGGGATCGTCGGGTGGATGTGATGGACCAGGTGGTAGTTCTGGTAGAGCATCACCGGCGTCATCAGCCACTCGCGGCCCACGCGCACGCGGGTCGCGCGGAAGCGGTCGGTGCGCGCGGTGACGCCGAGGTCGTGGTGGGGCAGCCAGTCGAACCACCAGGCCAGCACGCCGATCCCGATCCGCTGCGGCAGCAGGTAGACCACGACGAGCGCGAGACCGTGGCCCGTCGCGACGAGTGCGGCCGCCACCCCGACGACGACGGCGAGGGTCGCCAGTTCCCCGGCCACCTCGCCGCGCGGACGGACGCGCATCCGCGGCCCGTAGAAGCGGAAGTACCAGCCGTCGATCGCGAGCCACCGCAGCGGGCGCTGCCAGGTCGGGCCGCCCTCGACCCACGCGTCGGGGTCGGTCAGCACGTCGGCGTTGGTGTGCCGGTGGTGCTCGATGTGGATGTAGCGCACCAGCGGGAACGTCGCCCACGCCACGACGAACGGGATCGACACCCGCCCGAGGACCTCGTTGACCCCCCGCAGGCGCCCGGCCGCGTGGTGGGTGGCCTCGTGCAGCACGGTGAACATGCTGAACGTGACCAGCGCGTGGACCGGCACGGTCACGACGAGCCACCAGCGGCTCACCGAACCGTCGAGCGCGGCCAGCGCGAGCACCGTCGCGGCGACCCACGCCGCCAGCGAGCCGGCCCACAGCGCCACCGTCGGCCACGCGACGGCGGGCAGCGGGATGCCGGGGTCCGGGACGCCGCGACGGACCGCCGCGGCCTCGTCCTCGGACAGCACGCGGCGCGGTGGGGCGGCGGAGGGCTCGGTGGCGGTCACGGGTCCTCCCGCGGTCGTCGTCGACGGATACCCGAGAGTAGGCAGCGGACGTCCTCTGGAACAAGGACTGGTTTCTGTCTCAGTACGCCGGGCCCGTCCCTGCGTAGATCACCGGGACGCGGGGCACCCGCCGCCATGTCGGTCATGGAGAACGGCGACGTGCGCATCCAGTACGAACAGATGGGCGAGGGCTTCCCCGTCCTGGCCTTCGCGCCCGGCGGCATGCGCTCGACGATCGAGGCGTGGTCGCTCGCGCCGTGGGACGTGCCCGGCGCGCTCGCCGCCGACCACCGCGTCGTGCTGATGGACCAGCGCAACGCGGGGGAGTCGTTCGCGCCCGTGCACGCCTCCGACGGCTGGGACTCCTACACCGCCGACCACCTCGCGCTGCTCGACCACCTCGGGATCGAGCGCTGCCACCTCGTCGGGATGTGCATCGGCGGCCCCTTCGTCGCGAACCTGCTCGCACGCGCCCCCGAGCGGGTGGCCGCCGCGGTGTGCCTGCAGCCGATCGGGCAGGAGGACAACCGCGACGCCTTCCTCGGCCGCTTCGACGAGTTCGCCGCCGAGGAGGCCAAGAACCACCCGGAGGCGTCGGAGGCCGACTGGCACGGGCTGCGCGAGAACCTCTACGGCTCCGACAACACCCTCTGGAGCGTCCCCGACACGGCCGTCGCCGGGTTCGACGCGCCGATCCTCGTCTTCGCCGGCGGCGACGAGCCCCACCCGGCGTCCGCGTCGGCGATGCTCGCCGACGTGGCGCCGCACGCAACGCTGGTCGAGCGCTGGAAGGCCCCGGAGTACAACGACGCGGCGCGGGAGAGCATCGCGAGCTTCCTCTCGGTGCACACGCCGCTCGGCTGATCGCGCCGCCCGCTCGTCGAACGGGCCTCACCGCCCGGGGTGAATCCCGGGTTCATCCACGCTCGGTCTCCATAAAGTCACTCGACGTGACCATCATCGCCGACGCGACCCGCATCCGGATGGTCGCGCGCACCGCCATCGTCGAGCTGGACGCGCTCGTCGACGACGGCCTCTTCGGTCCGGCCGTCGACGTCCTGATCGACCACGCGGAGGCGCTGGCCGCGGCCCCGTTCAGCCGGGCGACGCGGGACCCGCTCGGGCACCTGTGCGGGCTGCGCGCGGTCCTCGAGGGCACCGCGGGCCGGACGGCGCAGGGGCTCGTCGCGACGCTGGACGACCTCATCGCGCGCTCGGTCGCCGTCTAGCTCACAGGACCTGGGGTCGCGCGGGGACTCGCGGCACACTCACCGCCATGACGACCGTGGACCCGTCCTTCGACGTCCTGCTGGCCCGCGCGAACCGCGGGGAGGTGGGCACGGACGAGGCCCTGGCGCTCTTCGACACGCTGCCCGCCGTCCGGCCCGAGGAGATGCTCGGCGAGTGGCGGGGCGAGGAGTTCCCGACCGGCCACCCGATGGACGGCCTGCTCGCGGCGACGGGGTGGGCGGGCAAGCGCTTCGACGACGCCGACCGCGTCCACCCGCTGCTCTTCTGGGACGCGACGCGCACGAGCACCTTCGCCGTCGACCCGAGCCGGGTGCCGATGAGCCTCCCGACCCCCGCGGCGCTGCGTCGCCCCTGGCTGCACCGGGTGATCACCACGGCCCGCCCGCTGCTCGCGACCTCCCGCTACACGGCCCGGCTGCGCGCGACGGAGTACCGCGGGGTCTCGACCGCGACGATGATCTACGACGCCCGCCCGATCAACGACGTGTTCCGCCGCGTCTCGGAGACGCGGCTGCTCGGTCTCATGGACCACCGGGGCGATCCGGCGCCGTACTTCTTCGTGCTGTTCCGGCCGTGATCAGGCCGCGGACCAGATCGCGGCGAGCCGGACGGCCCAGCGCGTCGCCGAGTACGGCTCCGCGTCCCGGCGGGCGCGTCGGCCGAGCGCGCGGCGGCGCTCGTCGTCGGCGAGCAGGTCGTCGAGTGCCCGCGCGAGGGCCGCGGGGTCCCCGACGGGGACCACGACGCCGTTGACGCCGTCGTGCACGAGCTCGGGCAGGGCGCCGACCGGGGTGACCAGCGGCACGACCCCGAACGCCATCGCCTCCAGCACCGCCATCGGCAGGCCCTCGGCCGCGCTGGGCAGCACGAGCAGCTCGGCGCGGCGGAGCAGGGCGTCGCGCTCGGCGTGGTCGAGCCACGGCACGACCTCCACGACGTCGCCGACCCCCGCCGCGGCGACGGCGGCGCGGACCTCGTCGATCTCCCCGTCGCCGGCGGCGACCACGCGGAGCCGACGGCGGGTGACGGGCGCGAGCCGGGTGCAGGCCTCGACGAGGTCGTAGACGCCCTTGCGGACCCCGAACCGGCCGAGGAAGAGCGCGAGCACCTCGCCGTCGTGGGCGGTCCTCGGGAGCACCTCCGGCCACTCGACGGGGTTCGGGAGCGTGACGACGCGGTCGTCGGGCACGCCGAGACGGGTGCGGTACGCCCCGCGGAGGGTCTCCGAGAGCACGACGAGCCGGTGCGGGCGCAGCAGGGCGCGGACGACGCCGCGCGCGGGCCGGGACAGTCCGTCGAACCAGTCGAGGAACTGCGAGCCGTGCAGGTGCATCACGACCGGCACCCCCCGGGAGCGGGCGAGCAGGCCCAGCAGTCCCTTGCGCAGCACCGACCCCCGTTGCGAGACGTGCATGTGCGCGACGGTCGGGCGTCCGACGACGAGGCGGCGCGCGGCGCCCAGCGTGCCGGCGGCCGTCGTCCACAGCCGCGTCGCGAGCGACCCGTCGCGGTGGGTGGTGACGACCTCGAGGTCGGCCAGCGCCGAGGCGTGCGCCTCCAGCGCGTGCTGGACGCTCCCGATGCCGCCGCGGGCGTCGGCCCGGGGGCCCACGACGAGCACCGTCGGCCGCGGCTCGGGAGCCGCCGGCGGTGGCTGCTCCGGACGGGCGGACGAGGTGGGAGCTCGTGGGGCTCGGATGTCTGTCATCCGTGACCTTCCTGGTGCGCTCGAGTGATCCCTCCTCGTGTTCTGCCCACTCGACCGCTGCGGAGTGTCATCGAGGTGACGTCCGTGTGCGGATCCGGTGTCGGTCGCCGGCCGTCGGCCCCGCGGCGTCCGGCGGATGGCGCAGTGCCCTGCGATGACCCATGATCGGTGGACGTGACGACCATCCTCGAAACCGGTGTCCCCGCCGGCGGGGTCGGCACGGACCAGGCCAGCCACGACCGACCCCGTGCCACTCCCGCCATCGACCTCCTCGAGGGCCGGCGCTCCCTGCGCCGCCTGCCGGGTGACGGGCCGGAGCGGTGTCACGGGGACTACACGGCCGTCACGGTGACGCCGGTCGGGGTCACGCTCGGGGCCGAGATCACCGGCGTCGACCTGTCGGCCCCGCTGCCGGCGGAGGTCCGCCGTGAGATCCACCGCGCGCTGCTGGAGTGGAAGGTCCTCTTCTTCCCCGGCCAGCACCTCGACAGCGCGGCACAGCGGGCGTTCGGCCGGCTCTGGGGCGAGCTCGAGACCAACCCGCTGCTCGAGGCGGGTGACGACCCGAGCGTGGTCCGCTTCGCCAAGGGCGGCGCCGGACGCCAGACCTACGAGAACATCTGGCACGTCGACACGTCGTTCCGGCCCGCCCCGGCGATGGGCGCGATCCTGCGCATGGTCACGACGCCGCCGTTCGGCGGGGACACCCTGTGGGCGGACATGGGGGCCGCCTACGACAACCTCTCCGACGCGGTGCGGGCCCGGATCGACGACGCGGTCGCGGTGCACGACATGGTGCCCGGGTTCGCGCGGTTCCTGGACGCGGGGAAGCTCGCCGAGCTGGCGGACGTGTTCCCGCCGGTCACCCACCCCGTCGTGCGGATCCACCCGGAGACCGGGCGGCGCACGCTCTTCGTCAACGCGTCCTTCACGACGCGGATCGTCGGGATGGAGCCCGCGGAGTCCGACGCGCTCCTTCGCCACCTCTTCGCCCAGGCGCACACCCCGGAGTTCCAGGTCCGGTACCGCTGGGCCGAGGGCACCGTGGCGTTCTGGGACAACCGGGCGACCCAGCACTACGCGGTCGGGGACTACGGGTCGCACGTCCGCGTGGCCGAGCGGGTGGCGATCGCGGGGGACGCGCCGTTCTGAGTCCGGCTCGAACAGGACGAACGGCCCGGTGGTCACCGAAGAAGGTGACCAGCGGGCCGTTCGTTCCGTAGCGGGTGCCGCCGGTCAGCCCCGGCAGCGCTGCCAGAGGCGCTCCGAGGGGCCACCGACCATGCCGACCTCGGACAGGAACGCGAGCA
>NZ_JBVPVA010000406.1:0-6952 GCF_055612215.1 Actinomycetospora sp.
TCCTCGTGGTACTTCAGGACCGCACCGAGCGAGGCCGCGGCGGTGTCGCGGTCGAGGCTGCGGGCGCCGAGCAGGTGCAGCGCCTGCGCCCAGTCGATCGCCTCGGCGACACCGGGTGGCTTGAGCAGGTCGGCGTCGCGCAGCCGCCTGGTCGCCGCCGCCACCTCGCGGGTCAGCTGCTCGCTCACCTCGGGCAGCCGCCGCTGCAGGATCGCCACCTCCCGCTCGAAGGACGGGTGCGGCATCCAGTGGTAGAGGCAGCGCCGCTTCAACGCGTCGTGCAGCTCGCGGGTGCGGTTGGAGGTGAGGACGACCAGCGGCGGCGTCTCCGCCCGCACCACCCCGATCTCGGGGATCGTCACCGAGTTCTCCGCGAGCACCTCGAGCAGGAACGCCTCGAACTCGTCGTCGGCGCGGTCGACCTCGTCGACGAGCAGCACGCACGGCGAGGTCTGCAGCGCCTGGAGCACCGGCCGGGCGAGGAGGAACCGGCGGTCGTAGAGGGAGGCCTCGACCGCGTCGGCGTCGAGCGCCTCCCCGGCCGCGGTCGCCGTCGCCTCGACGGTGCGCAGGTGCAGCAGCTGGCGGGGGAAGTCCCAGTCGTAGAGGGCCTGCGACGCGTCGATGCCCTCGTGGCACTGCAGCCGCACCAGCGGCGCGCCGAGCACCTCGGCGAGGGCCAGGGCGAGCGCCGTCTTGCCGGTCCCGGGCTCGCCCTCGCAGAACAGCGGACGCCCCATGCGCAGGGCGAGGAACGCCGCCGCGGCGAGTCCGGAGTCGGCGAGGTACCCGGTGCGCTCGAGGGCGGCGGCGACGACGTCAGGCCCGGTCAGATCGGTGGCAGCGGTCACGAGTCCATCGTCCCCCAGCACGGATCACCCGGCCACCACACGGGGGTGCACTACCTCACGACGCTGTGTCGTACGACGCAGAAAACCGTGTCGGAACGGTGACGCCCGCGACATTCCGTGGCTGGATGACATTCGTGTGACATCCCGGGCAACCCCGACGGCCGACGCACTGAGTAGGAAGAACGAGCCCGACACGCCCGGGACTGCTCCGAACGCCGAGATCGTCCCCGGATCGGGACCGGGTTGAAACCCTGCGTGTGCTCCGTACCGTTCGACGGCGGCCGTGACGAACACGGTCCGAACTGCCCCGGGGCCGCCGCGCCCGCCGCCTGTCCAGCGGTCCCGGGAGACCCCACACGAGAGGTGCGGACCGGACAGGCGGGAGCAGGACGGGGCCGGCACACCCGAGGGTGTGCCCGGTGGAGAGACCGCGTGGAACCGGTCGACGACCCACTGGGGAGCGACGCTCCCGACCCGATCCTGGTGGGGCGCGGTGCGAGCGAGAGGTCATGCTTCGTAGTACCGATGAGTCACTGGCGCGCGCCCTCACCCGGCGGGCGGCCCAGCTGACGCTGGTCGGCGCGCTCGCGGCCACCCCGCTGGCGCTCGCCAGCGGGACGGCCTCGGCGACCGACTGGGACGCCATCGCCCAGTGCGAGAGCAGCGGCAACTGGAACACCAACACGGGCAACGGGTTCGGCGGTGGGCTGCAGTTCACCGACTCGACCTGGCACGCCTACGGCGGCTCGGGCTCGCCCGAGAGCGCCAGCCGCGAGGAGCAGATCCAGGTGGCCGAGAAGGTCAAGGCCGGTCAGGGCATGGGCGCCTGGCCGGTGTGCTCCAAGAAGGCCGGCGAGACGTCGAGCTCGTCCGGTTCGAGCTCGTCCGGCTCCAAGAAGTCCGGTTCGAGCTCGTCGGGTTCGAGCTCGTCCGGCTCGGGCTCGTCCGGCTCGACGAAGTCGGCCCAGACGGCGCCGGTGGAGGCCACCGCGGCCTCGACCACGCCGAAGACGGGTTCCTACACCGTCACCTCCGGCGACACGCTCTCCGAGATCGCCGCCGCGCACGGCACGACCGCGCAGTCGGTCGCGCAGCGCAACGGCATCGCGAACCCGGATGCCATCACCCCGGGGCAGCAGCTCGCGATGAGCTGATCTCCCCGCCCGCACCGCGTGGCCCGGGCCCCCGAACGGGGGTCCGGGCCGCGGCGTCGGTGCGGTCGCCCTCAGGGGCAGTTGACCCATTCCTCGGAGCCGTCGGCGAACTCCTGGCGCTTCCACACCGGCAGCTGCCGCTTGACCTCGTCGACCAGCTCGCTGCACGCGTCGAACGCCTCGCGGCGGTGCTCGCCCGCGACCGCACAGGCCAGCGCGACGTCCCCGATCGCGAGCGCCCCGACCCGGTGCGACACGGCCACGGCGGTGACGCCGGGGTGCCGGCCCGCGACCTCGGCGGCGACCCGCTCGACGACCGCGCCCGCACTCGGGTGGCCCTCGTAGTCCAGGGCGTGCACGGACCGGCCGTGGTCGTGGTCGCGCACGATGCCCGAGAACGTCACGACGGCGCCGCTGCGGGGCCCGTCGACGAGCGCCGCGTGCTCGGACACGTCGAGCGGCTCCTCCCCGACGGCGGCCCGCAGCACGACGGCGCCGGTGGTCGAGCTCGTGCTCACTGGTGGTCCCCTCCCTGGATCTGGTCGACGGCGTGGTCGAGCACGTCCTCGAGCACGCCCAGACCGTCGCGCACCCCGCCCGGCGACCCGGGGAGGTTCACCACCAGGGTGCGCCCCGCGACCCCGGCCACGCCACGGGACAGCACGCTCGTCGGGACCTTGTCGGCCCCGGCCGCGCGCACCGCGTCGGCGAGCCCGGGCACCTCGTAGTCGAGCACCGCCCGGGTGGCCTCCGGCGTGCCGTCGGTCGGGGAGATGCCGGTGCCGCCGGTGGTGATGACGACCTGCACGCGGTCGGCGACGGCCGCCCGGAGCGCCTCGGCCACGGGCTCGCCGTCCGGCACGACGACGGGGTCGTCCACGCGGTACCCGTGCGCGCGCAACCACTCGACGATCAGCGGCCCGCCGCGGTCCGCGTACACCCCCGCCGCGGCCCGGTTCGACGCCGTCACCACGCGCGCCCGCCGCAGCGGCTCCTGGGCCCGGGGCTCGTCCACCGTCACCTCTCCCTGCGTCATCGGCCGGCGGGGCGGGTCCAGACGCCCGACCGCCCGCCCTCCTTGCGCTCCAGCCGGACGCCGTCCATCGTCGCCGCCGGGTCGAGCGCCTTGATCATGTCGTGCAGGGCGAGGCCGGCGACCGACACCGCCGTCAGCGCCTCCATCTCCACCCCGGTGCGGTCGGCGCTGCGCGCGGTCGCCTGCACCCGCACCTCCTGCTCGCCGACCTCGAGGTCCACCGTCACCCCGGCGAGCGGGATGGGGTGGCAGAGCGGGATCAGGTCGGGCGTCCGCTTGGCCCCCATGATCCCGGCGATCCGCGCGGTGGCCAGGGCGTCGCCCTTGGGCACGGTGCCGTCGCGCAGCGCCGCGCACACCTCGGGGGTGGTGCGCAGGACGCCGCTCGCGGTCGCGACTCGGCGGGTGACCTCCTTGTCCCCGACGTCGACCATCCGCGCCGCGCCGGTCTCGTCGACGTGGGTGAGGCGGCGGGCGCCCTCCGTCGTCACTCGGTCTCCGCCCCGAGCGCGCTCTCCGCCGACGCCGCCCCGACGTCGAGCGCGTCCTGGACCGACGCGGCGTCCTCGGCCTCCCGCTCGGCCTCGCTGACCCGCCGCACCGCCGCCGCGACGGCGGGGGACACCGTCGCGTCGAACACGCTGGGCACGATGAACAGCGGGTTCGGCTCGGCGACCACGTCGGCGATCGCGGCCGACGCGGCCAGCAGCATCCCGTCGGTGATGCCGCGGGCCTGGGCGTCGAGCAGCCCGCGGAAGATGCCCGGGAACGCGAGCACGTTGTTGATCTGGTTGGGGTAGTCGGACCGGCCGGTGGCGACGATCGCCGCGTGGTGCTGGGCGACGCCGGGGTCGATCTCCGGGTCGGGATTGGCGAGCGCGAAGACGATCGCGTCGTCGGCCATGCCCTTGACGTCCTCGGCGTGCAGCAGGTTCGGCGCCGACACCCCGATGAAGACGTCGGCGTCGGGCAACGCATCGTGCACGTCGCCGGTGCGCTCCTCGTGGTTGGTCTGCTCGGCCACCCAGCGCAGCGAGTCGTGCAGGCCGGGACGGTGGCGGTGGATGATCCCCTCGACGTCGACCGCCAGGATGTCGGCGGGCCGGAGCGGCAGCAGCAGCCGGATGATGGCCGAGCCGGCCGCCCCGACGCCGCACACCACGATCCGGCAGTCCTCCGCGCGCTTCCCCACCACGCGCAGGGCGTTGCGCAGCGCGCCCAGCACGACGACGGCCGTGCCGTGCTGGTCGTCGTGGAAGACCGGGATGTCGAGCGAGGACCGCAGCCGGGCCTCGATCTCGAAGCAGCGCGGGGCCGCGATGTCCTCGAGGTTGATGCCGCCGTAGGCGGGCGCGAGGACCTCGACGGTGCGGATGATCTCCTCGGTGTCCTGGGTGTCGAGGGCCACCGGCCAGGCGTCCACCCCGGCGAAGCGCTTGAACAGCGCCGCCTTCCCCTCCATCACCGGCATCGCCGCGGCGGCGCCGAGGTTGCCCAGCCCGAGCACGGCGGACCCGTCGGTCACGACGGCGACGGTGTTGCGCTTGATCGTCAGCCGACGCGCGTCGTCGGGGCGCTTCGCGATCGCCTGGCACACCCGCGCGACGCCCGGGGTGTAGGCGCGGGAGAGGTCCTCGCGGGTGCGCAGCCCGACCTTCGGGGTGACCTCGATCTTCCCGCCGAGGTGCACCAGGAACGTCCGGTCGGAGACGTTGCGGACCTTGACCCCGTCGAGGACGTCGAGCGCCTCGGTGATCTCCTCGGCGTGCCGCTCGGAGAGGGCGTTGCAGGAGATGTCGACGATGATCGCCTCGGCGCGCGACTCCACCACGTCGAACGCGGTCATGACCCCACCGACGCGCCCGACGGCGACCGCGAGGTCACCCGCCGCCGTGGCGCTGGGGGGCGCCTCCACGCGTGCGGTGATGGCGTAACCCGGACCCGGGACCGCCACGCTGCTCACCCCTCCCGGTCGTTCCTGCTCCCGCTCACCCGGGCCAGGTCGGCCGGGGTGTCGACGTCGTCGCGGGTCGCGACGTCGCCCACCTCGACGGGCCGGACGTCGTCGCGACCCGCAAGGTAACCCCGCGCCCCGACATCGTCGTGCGCGGCCGCCGCGACCCCGGCGAGGTGCTCCGCCCCCAGGACGACCGGGTGGCCCGGCCGGCCGTCGTAGGCGCCCCGCACGAGCCCGTCGCGGGTCGCGGCGGCGGCCACCCGGGCGAGGGCGGCCGGCCCGATGCCGGGGGTGTCGACGAGGAGCACGAGCACCGCGTCGACGTCGGCCGGCCCGGCGAGCGCTGCGAGTCCCGCGAGGCCCGCCCGCAGCGAGGCCCCCATGCCGTCGGCCCAGTCGTCGGCCACGACGACCGTCGCCTCCGGATCGGCGGCCTCGGCGGCGGGCCGGGCCCGGTCGGCGTGCGCGCCGAGCACGACCACGCGGGGGTCGAGCCCGCCGTCGCGCAGCGCCCGGAGCCCGCGGGCCACCAGCGGCTCGCCGTCGAGCTCGACGAGCGCCTTCGGCCCGCCCATGCGGCGGCCGGCCCCCGCGGCGAGCAGGAGGCCGGCGACGCGCACTAGCGGTTGATCTCCGTGACGGGGTGCTGGTAGTCGAGCTGGTCGGCCGGCAGCGGGAACTCGGTCTCACCGAACGGCGAGGCCGCGCCCTGGGTCGGCGCCATCAGCTCGGTGACGGGGTGACCGCCGTCGACCTCCGGCCACCACGGGTCCTGCCGCGGCGTGACGTCCTCGCCCTCGCTCTGCGCTGCCACCGGTTCCTCCTGGTCGACCTCGACACGGCCCTGCTCACTGCGGTCCCCAGTCTGCCGCACCCGCCGCCCACCCGGCGACCCGCCGACTACGCTGGTCGCGATGTCCGCCCGACCCGGGACCCTGCTCGACCACCTCCGCGCCCAGGACGACGAGACCCTGGGCGCCCTGCTGCGCGCGCGCCCGGACCTGGCTCTGCCCGCCCCCGCCGACACCGGCGTCGTCGCCACCCGGGCCGGGGTCCGCACCTCGGTCGGGCGGGCCCTCGAGGAGCTCGACGCGCTGCACCTCGCCGTCGTGGACGCCCTGCTCGTCGCCGGTGCCGACCAGGACCCGGTGCCCCCGGAGGCCGTGCTGGGTCTGCTCGGGTCCGACGTGCCCCCCGCCGCCGGCCGCGCCGCGCTGGACCGGCTGCGCGCGCTCGCGCTCGTCTGGGACGTGGGCGGTGCCGGCACCCTCGACGCCGGTGAGGACCCCGGGATCCGGGCCGTGCCCGCGCTGCGCGACGCCGCCCGCCGCCATCCCGCCGGCCTCGGCCGACCGGCCCCCGAAGGTTCAGTGCTGCGCACCGAGGCCCCGGCCGCCGTCGTCGCCGCCCTCCCCGAGGACCAGCGGGCCGTCGTCGACGCGCTCGACCGCGACGGCCCGGTCGGGCGCAGCCGGGCCCGCGACGGCGACGACAACCCGGTCGCCCGCCTGCTCGCCGCGGGGATTCTGCGCCGGGTCGACGACGAGACCGTGGAGCTGACCCGCGAGGCCGGGCTCGCCCTGCGCGGCGACCACCCGCTCGGGCCGATCGTCGCGTCCGACCCGATGCCGACCCCGACGCAGCACGACCCGGGGACCGTCGACGCCACCGCCGCCGGCGAGGCGCTCGAGACGATCCGCCGCGCCGAGGGCGTCGTCGCCGCGTGGTCGGCCTCCCCGCCGACGGTGCTGCGCTCGGGCGGGCTCGGCGTGCGGGACCTGCGCCGCCTGGCGAAGGACCTCGAGATCGACGAGACCGCGGCCGGGCTGCTGGTCGAGACGCTCGCCGCCGCGTCGCTCGTGGCGGTCAGCGAGGACACCGACGCGGTGTGGTGCCCGACGACGACCGCCGACCGCTGGCTCGCCGCCCCGCCGGAGACGCAGTGGGTCACCCT
>NZ_JBVPVA010000474.1:0-3643 GCF_055612215.1 Actinomycetospora sp.
CCACCGCCGGGACCCCCGGGTCCGCCTGGACCGCCGCCCGGTCCGGGCCGGCCGGGCGTCGGGGGCCGGGACGCCGTGACGGTGCCCTCGCGCGCGATCCCCGCTGCTCCGGTCCCCGGGGCCCCGGTCCCCGGCTCCGACGGGCCGACCGAGACCGACCTCGTCCCCGCGCGCGTCGAGGAGGCCACCACCCGCATGGCGGCCCTGGCGCGCCCGGAGACCGACCGGTCGGCCCCGCTCGCGTCGTGGACCGTCGGCGACTCCCCGGACGAGACCGTCCTGCTCCCGCGCCCACCGCTCGAGCAGGACGCCTCCGCCGTCCCCGCCCCTCGCGCGCCGAGCGATGACCGCGACGACTCGTCGCTGGTCAAGGCCTCGAGCGGCATGGCGGTGGCGACGCTGGTCAGCCGCCTCACCGGCTTCCTGCGCACCCTGGCGCTGGCCGCCACCATCGGCCTCGGGCTCGTCGGCAGCTCGTTCAACATCGCGAACACGCTGCCCAACATCATCTTCGAGCTGCTGCTGGGCGGCGTCCTGACCAGCGTCGTCATCCCCGTGCTGGTGCGGGCCGCCAAGGAGGACGGCGACGAGGGCGACGGGTTCGCCCAGAAGCTGCTCACCGGTGCCGCGGTGGTGCTCCTCGGGGCGACGACGCTCGCCGTGCTCGCCGCACCCCTGCTCGTCCAGCCCTACATCGAGAACGAGGCCAACCGGCCGCTGGCCACCGACTTCGCCTACCTGCTCCTGCCCCAGATCTTCTTCTACGGCATGGGGGCGCTGTTCGGGGCGATCCTCAACGCCCGGGCGGTGTTCGGGCCCGCGGCGTGGGCGCCGGTCCTCAACAACGTCGTCGTGCTGGTCTCGCTCGCGGTCTACTGGATGCTGCCGTCACCGGCCGACGGCAGTCCGATCAGCTCGGCCCAGCTGCTCGTCGTCGGGGTCGGCAGCACACTCGGCATCGTGCTGCAGGCCGTGGTGATGCTGCCCGCGATGCGGCGCACCGGGTTCCGGTGGCGCTGGCGCTTCGGCTGGGATCCGCGGCTCACGTCGTTCGGCGGGCTCGCGGCCTGGGTGATCGGCTACGTCGTGGTCAGCCAGATCGGCCTGACCGTCATCCTGCGGGTGGCGTTCTCGGCCACCGACGGCGGTCCGTCGATCTACTCGAACGCCTGGCTGCTCATCCAGGTGCCCTACGGCGTGCTCGGGGTCTCCCTGCTGACCGCCCTCATGCCGCGGATGAGCGCGGCGGCGGCGAACGGGCGCCTCGACCAGGTGGTCGACGACCTCTCGCTCGGCTCGCGGCTCTCCACGGTGACGCTGCTGCCGGTCAGCGTCATCCTCACCGTGTTCGGCTCGCAGCTCGGCGTCGCGATGTTCTCCGTCGGCCGCGCCGGCGGGTCGTCGGCCGAGGCGCTCGGCGCCACGCTCTCGGCCTCGGCGTTCGGGCTGCTCCCGATGGCCGTCGTGATGCTGCAGCTGCGCGTCTTCTACGCCATGGCCGACGCCCGCACCCCCACCCTGATCATGGTCATCATGACCGCGGTGAAGGTGCCGCTGGCCTACCTGTGCCCGGTCCTGCTGCCCCCCGACCAGGTGGTGCTCGGCCTGGCCGCGGTCAACGCCTTCGGCTTCGTCGTCGGTCTCGTGGTCGGCGACGTGTGGCTGCGCCGGCGCATCGGGCGCCTCGACAGCCGCCGCGTGGCGCGCACGGTGCTGCTCACCGGCATCGCCTCGGTGGTGTCGGTGCTGACCGCCGTGCTGGTGGTGACCGTCCTCGAGCGCTTCCTCGGCGGGGCGGGCGCCGTCGCGAAGGCGTGGCTCACCGTGGGGGTCGGCGGGGTCGTCTCGCTCGCCGTGCTGGTGGTCGCGATGCGGCTGCTGCGGGTGCCGGAGCTCGACCCGGTCGCCTCGCGCCTGCGCCGGCTCGTCGGTCGCTGACCGCAGCTCGCAGGTCCGGCGGGGTTGCCCCGTCGTGACGGGTGTCGCCGCGGCCGCCGGGTCCACGACGGGCGGGCCGGTGTCCCGTACGCTCGCCTGCGACGGGGGCGTGCGGTCTCGGGGACCCGGGCCGCCCAGGGGTGTGGCGAGGGCGCCGGAGGTGAGGGGTGGACGACGCGATGGCCGGCGGCCGCGCGCCCGGAACACCGCGAGCCGCCCTCGCCGAGCCGTCGGGCGCCGTCGAGGTCGCCCCGCTCGGGCGTCCCGGCGAGGACGCCGACGTCGAGCCCGCCGAGGACCCCCACGTGGCGCCGACACCCGCCGGGTCCGCCGACGACGGCACCGCGCCGGACGGATCGGGTGAGCGCCCCGCCGCCGAGGCGCCCGAGGGCCGTCCGGAACCCGGGACCGGCGCCGCCGACGACGTCCCGACGACCGCCGTGCCCCCGGTCCCCGAGGCCCCGCGCCTCGACGGGCCGACGACGTTCCTGCCCGAGGGGACCCGCCGCGGCGGCACCGGCGGCCGGTCCGCCGGCGGCCGCGGCGGGGCCGTCCCCGGCCGTCGGGGCGGGGCGCCCTGGGGCCCCCGTGCGCCCGCCTCGGGCCCGATCGCCGTCGGGCGCGACGGTGCGATCGTGCCCGGCACCGTCATCGCCGACCGCTACCGCCTCGTCGCCGAGGTCGGCCGCGACCGGTCCGCGGACGCCGTGCTGTGGAAGGCGCGGGACACGACGCTGGAGCGCGACGTCGCCATCACGATGCTCGTCGGCGGCTGGCAGGCCGACGTGCGGGCGTCGTCGGCCCTCTCGCGCGCCACCCGCTCCGCCCACTTCTCCCACCGCCACGCGGCCCGCGTGCTCGACGTCGTGCAGCCCGGGTCCTCCCGGTTGCCCGCCGGCGTGCTGGGCGCCGCGGTGGCCGAGTGGACCCCCGGGCGCGATCTCGCCGAGCTCGTCGCCGGCGGACCGCTGAGCCCGAGCGCGGCGCTGCGGGTGGTCGAGCCGCTGGCCCAGGCGGTCGCCGACGCCCACCGCGCGGGCCTCGTCCTCGGCATCGACCACCCCCAGCGCGTCCGGGTCACCGCCCGGACCGCGGCGCGGCTCGCCTTCCCGATGCCGCGCGGGGACGCGACGGTCGACGACGACGTCCGCGGTCTCGGCTCGGTGCTCTACCTGCTGCTCACCGCCCGGTGGCCCGCCACCGACGGCAGCACGCCCGCCGGGCTCAAGGCCGCGCCCCGGACCGCGTCCGGGGCCACCGTGCCGGTCCGTGACCTGCGCCCGGGGCTGCCGGTGGGGCTCGCCGCCCTCGTCGACCGCACCCTCGACGCCACCGGCGGCATCCGGACCGCCGCCGCCGTCCACGGCCTGGTGCGCCAGCTGCGCGAGGGCGCCGAGGACGACGGCGTGCTGCTTCCGCTCACCGAGGACGGCGTCCAGCTCGACGACGACCCGGGCACGGTGTGGCAGCCCGACGACGACGAGGCCCCCGAGGAGCACGACGCCGCGACGCGCCGCAAGCTGCGCATCGGGGTGACGCTGCTGGTGGTCGCGGTGCTCGCGATCGTCGCGTTCGTGGCCTTCCAGGCGGTGTCCCTGGTCGGGGGCGGGCCGTCCTCGGGCCCGCCGCTGGTCATCCCGACCTCCGCCGCCCCGGCCCCGGCGCCCGGTCAGGTCGCCGCGCCGGCGGTCCCGCCGCCCGCACC
>NZ_JBVPVA010000495.1:0-1723 GCF_055612215.1 Actinomycetospora sp.
GTCTCGGAGATCCCGAAGCCCACGGTCTGCGCGCTCACCGGCTACGCCCTCGGCGGCGGGTTCGAGATCGCGCTGTCCTGCGACCGCCGCGTCGCCGGTGACAACGCCACGGTCGGGCTCCCCGAGATCCTCCTCGGGATCATCCCCGGCGGCGGCGGCACCCAGCGGCTCGCCCGGCTCATCGGCCCCGCGAAGGCCAAGGACCTGATCTTCAGCGGCCGTTTCGTCAAGGCCCCGGAGGCCCTGGAGCTGGGGATCGTCGACGAGATCGTGCCGCCGGACGAGGTCTACACCCGCGCGCGGGCGTGGGCCGAGCAGTTCGCCAACGGCCCGACGCGCGCCCTGGCCGCCGCCAAGACCGCCGTCGACCGCGGGCTCGGGATGGGCCTGCGCGACGGCCTGGACCTCGAGACCGAGGTCTTCGCGGCGCTCTTCGGCACCGAGGACCAGGTCATCGGCATGCGGAGCTTCGTCGAGAACGGCCCGGGCAAGGCCCAGTTCCTGGGGCGCTGAGCATGACCGCGCCCAACCCCCACGCCACCCAGGCCGAGGTCGACGCCGCCCGGAACGACCCAAAGCTGGCCAACGTGCTCTACCACGACTGGGAGGCGGGCACGTACGACGAGAAGTGGTCGATCTCCTACGACGAACGCTGCATCACCTTCGCCGTCGACCGCTTCTGTGCTGTCGTCCCTCCGGGCAGTTCTCCCCCGATCTCCGGCCCCTACGAGCACGCCCTCGAGCTCGGCTGCGGCACCGGGTTCTTCCTGCTCAACCTCATGCAGGGCGGGATCGCCAAGAAGGGCACGGTCACCGACCTCTCGCCCGGCATGGTCGAGGTGGCGGTGCGCAACGCCGAGGGGCTGGGTCTCGACGTCGAGGGCCGCGTCGCCGACGCCGAGACCATCCCGATGCCCGACGCGTCGGTGGACCTGGTGGTGGGCCACGCCGTGCTGCACCACATCCCCGACCTCGACCGCGCGTTCCGCGAGATCCTCCGGGTGCTCAAGCCCGGCGGGCGGTTCGTGTTCGCGGGGGAGCCCACGCGCATCGGCGACCTGTACGCGCGCAAGCTCGGCCAGGCGACGTGGTGGGCGACGACGAACCTGACGCGCCTGGGTCCGCTGCGCTCGTGGCGGCGGCCGCAGGACGAGCTCGACGAGTCCTCGCGGGCGGCGGCGCTGGAGGCGGTCGTCGACCAGCACGTCTTCGACCCGACGCGCCTCGAGCGGTTCGCGCTCGGGGCGGGTGCGGTCGACGTGCGGTGCGTGACCGAGGAGCTCACCGCGGCGCTGTTCGGCTGGCCGGTGCGGACGTTCGAGGCGGCGGTGCGCCCGGAGAAGCTCGGGTTCCCGTGGGCGATGTTCGCCTACCGCAGCTGGCAGCGGCTGTCGTGGCTGGACGCGCGCCTCGCCCGGGTCGTGCCGCGCGGGCTGTTCTACAACGCGCTGGTCACCGGGGTGCGTCCGGCGCCGCCGGTGTCGCCGTAGGGCCGCACGTCAGAAGAGTCCCCGGGAGGCGTGGGTGGCCTACGCGTTCTCGCTCGACGACGTCGGGTTCCTGACGTCGAGGGCGGGGCGCGACGCCCTCGCGGCGCTGGTCCCGAGCGGGGACCGGCTCGCCGACGTCGCGGCCGCCCGCCGGCTGGTGGGCGTCGAGCGGGCCGGGGCCCTGCTGGAGACGGTGCTGCTGCGCGAGCGCGCCCGGTCGCGGCTGCCCGACG
>NZ_JBVPVA010000534.1:0-9620 GCF_055612215.1 Actinomycetospora sp.
TAGGGCAGATCGCGGTAACGCTCGGCGTAGTCGAGCCCGAACCCGACCACGAACTCGTTCGGGATGTCGAAGCCCACGTACGCGACGTCAACGTCGAGCTTCGCCGCCTCGGGCTTGCGCAGCAGCGTCACCACCTGCAGCGACGCGGGGCCGCGCGACTCGAGGTTCTTGCGTAGCCACGACAGCGTCAGCCCGGAGTCGATGATGTCCTCGACGATGAGCACGTGCCGGTTCGAGATGTCCCGGTCGAGGTCCTTGAGGATCCGCACCACGCCCGACGACGAGGTCGCCGAGCCGTAGGAGCTGATCGCCATGAACTCGAGCTGGCTGGGGAGCGGCAGGCGTCGGGCGAGGTCGGTCATGAACATGACCGCGCCCTTGAGGACCCCCACCAGCAGCAGGTCCGGCTCGCCCGGCTTGGGCTCCCCGTAGTCCGCGGCGATGATGTCCGCCAGCTCCGCGATCTTGTCCTGGATCTCGTCGGAGGTGATGAGCACGGACGCGATGTCGCCGTCGTACACCTTGAGCGGACTCCTTCGTCGAGCTCGGCGTTCTTCCGCGGGGCTACTCGGTGCGCCCGCGGGCGCCCCGGCGCACGGTCAGCCTCCCACGCACGCGGATGACCTCCAAGCCGCCCGGAAGTGACGGAGGCCCCTGTCCGCGCCAGCGGGCGACGAGCGCGTCGACGTCGCGCAGCTGGGCGTCGCCGAACCCGTGTACCCCGGCGTCGGCCAACCAGGCCCGCAGGACCCGCCGCCGCACCGCCGCGGGGTGGGTCGCGACGACGGCCGCGTCGAGCCCGCCCTCGCCGTCCCGGGCCGCTCCGAGGACGTCGGACGCGGTCGCGTCGAGCGCCGCGTCGTCGTCGGCGAGCTGGTCGGCGGTGCGCGCGAGGGCCTCCGCGACGCCCCCGGAGAGGACGTCCTCGAGCAGCGGCAGCACCTCGTGGCGCAGGCGGACGCGGGTGTAGCGGGGGTCGGCGTTGTGCGGGTCCTCCCACGGCTCGAGTCCCGCCTCGGCGCAGGCCGCCCGCGTCACGGCCCGCCGGACCCCGAGCAGCGGACGGCACCATGGCGCGTCCCAGGCCCGCATCCCCGCGAGCGAACGCGCGCCCGACCCGCGACCGAGCCCGAGCAGCACCGTCTCGGCCTGGTCGTCGAGAGTGTGCCCGAGCAGCACCGGCGCCCCACCACGGGCCTGTGACTCCGCCCGCAGCGCCGCGTACCGGGCCCGCCGCGCGGCCGCCTCGGGTCCGTCGCCCGCCTCGGCCACCGTCACGACGGCGACGCGGGCGTCCACCCCGAGCCCGACGAGCGCCGCACGGGCGGCCTCGGCGATCGCCGCCGAGCCCGGCTGCAGTCCGTGGTCGACGACGAGGCCGTGCACGGCCGTCCCGGTGGCGGCGCCGACGTGTGCGGCCGCGGCGGCGAGGGCCAGCGAGTCCGCGCCCCCGGAGCAGGCGACGACGACGGCGGGCGCCGGGACCGCGTCGAGGGCCGCCCGGACCGCGCGCCGGACCTCGGCGGTCGCGGCCGGGCGGTTCGTCACGGGATCGCGGGGACGGGGAGCGGCCGCTCAGCCGTGGACGCGCCGGACCCAGGCCGACGGGTCGGTGATCTCGGAGCGGCGGGGCAGCGTCTCGGGCGACGTCCACACGGCGTTGAACCCCTCCATCCCGACGGTGCCGACGACCTCGTCGACGAACACCCGGCCCTGCTCGTACTGCTGGATCTTGGCCTGGACGCCGAGCAACACCCGCAGCAGCCGGTCGACCGGCCCGCCGCCGCGGCGCCGCGCGGAGAACCGCCTCCGGATGATCTCGACGGACGGCACCACCGCGGGCCCGACCTCGTCCATCACGTGCTCGGCGTGCCCCTCGAGCAGCGTCGTGAGGGCGAGCAGGCGGTCGAGGACCTCGGTCTGCTCGGGGCCCTGCAGCATCTCGAGCAGCGACACGTCGGAGCGCGACCTGACGGCCTTGACGATGTCGGGCAGCCGGTCCAGCGCCGCGGTGACGCCGCTCTCCATGCCGGAGGCGAAGGTCGTGACCTCGTCGCGGAAGTGGTCGCGCAGCCACGGCACGGCGGTGAACTGCAGGCGGTGGGTGGCCTCGTGCACGCACACCCAGAGCGCGAAGTCGGCGGCGTCGACGTCGAGCGCGTCGCGGGCCGCGGTGACGTTGGGGGCGACGAGCAGCAGCTGGCCGCCGCGGGCGGGGCCGGCGAACGGGTCGTACTGCCCGAGCACCTTCGTCGACAGGAACGCGAGCAGCGTGCCCATCTGGGCCGCGGCGACCGTGGACGTGACGCCGCCGGCGACGCGGGACAGCGTGCTGGGCGGGCCCGGGCGCACGCTCGGGAGCCGGACGCCGGAGGTGAGCTCGGCGATGCCCTCGGTCGCCGAGGCGATCCAGCCGGGCCGGTCGACGATCGCGGCCCCGGGGACCGGCAGGTCGACGCCGAGGCCGGTGAGCTGGCGGACGTGCCCCTCGCCGACGCGCGCGCCCTCGGCCAGCCGGGCGACCTCGACGGCCGCCTCCTCGGCGGAGACCGCGGGGCCGGGCGGGACCAGGCGGGCGCCCGTGGCGGCGGCGAGGTCCCACCGCACGGGCAGGCCGGTCGCGGCCCGGTCGATGGTCTCGGGGGTGTCCTCGACGGTCACTCCCCCACCGTACGGCGGCCCGCTCAGCGGCAGCCGCACCCGCGCAGCGCCGCGGCGAGCGCGTCCAGGCGCGGGCGGGCGCCGACGGGATCGGGCCCGTTCGACATGAAGGCGAAGACGAGCAGCCGCCCGTCGACGTCGGGCACCACGCCGGCAAGCGCGTTCGTGCCGGTCAGGGTCCCGGTCTTGGCCCGGACGTAGCCGCGGGCGGCGCCGTTCGGGGTGCCCGCGGTGTAGCGGTCGACGAGCGTGCCGGTGCCCGCCGACACCGGGAGCCCGTCGAGGATCGGGCGCAGCGGGGTGGTGCGGGGGTCGGCACCCGCCGGTGCCGCGGCCGGGGTCAGCACGGCGGCGAGCACCGAGGCCGGGATGCGGTCGTCCGTGGAGAGGCCCGAGCTGTCGGAGAGCTTCACCCCGGAGACGTCGATCCCGTGCTCGGTGAGGATCCCCGTGATGGACGAGGTGGCGCCCGCGAAGGAGGCCGGGGCGCCGGCCCGGCGCGCGACCTCCCGGCCGATCGCCTCGGCGAGGACGTTGTCGGAGTTGGTCAGCGCGGTGTGCACGAGATCGGTCAACGGCGGGGACACGACGCTGCCGAGCACCCGGGCGCCGGGCGCGGCCGGCCCCTGCTCGACCTGGACCGCCGAGGCCCCGAGGCGCTGGCCCAGCGCGCGCCCGACGTCCTCGGTCGGGGTCGGGGTGCGGGCCCCGTCGAGCGCGTTCGGGTCGAGCCGGCCGCCGTCGAGCATCACCGGGACCATCGGCGCGAGGTTCCCGCCCGCGATGTCGGCGGGGTCCCAGCCGGGCGCCAGCAGCGGGCCGGTGTAGCGGGAGTCGTCGACGTACACCGTGCGCGGCGCCGAGCCACCGCGTGCGGCGCGCACCTGGGCCGCCAGGTCGTCGAGGTGGGCCGCGCCGGCGTAGAGCGACTCGCGGCCGGCGGGCAGCGACGACAGCGTCGGGTCGCCGCCGCCGACGAGCACCACCGAGTCGGGGGTCGGGCCCGCGACGACGGTGGTGGTGAAGCGGGTCGTCGGGTCGAGCGAGAGCAGTGCCGCGGCGGTCGTCAGGAGCTTCGTCGAGGAGGCCGGCACCTGCGGCTCGGCCGGGTCGCGCGCCCAGAGCGGCGGCTGCGGGCGCGCCGGGTCGACGACGACGCCGGTGAGGTCACCGAGCCCCGCGACGCGGCCGTCGAGCACGCCGGCGATCCCGGAGGCCGTCGGGGCGGGTGCGTCGGGCCCCAGCGGTCCGAGGCGGGGGACGAACGCGACCGGGGCCGGCGGGTCGACCGCCCCGGAGACCGGGAGCCCGAGGCGGCGGGCGAGCCCGGGGGCGGTGAGGACGGCGGCGGTGCCGGCCCCGACGAGCAGGAGCAGCACGACGAGCCCGACGAGCAGGCGCTGCGCGATCCGGCGGGAGCGGGGGACCTCCGCGCGGTGGCCGCCGCCGCGGCGCGGGCCCGACCCGGGCTGCTCGCCGTCGGGAGCAGCTGACGCGTCGTCACCGCCTGCCGGGGTGGTCCCCGCGCGGTGTCCGACACCACTCGCCGTCACTGACCCCTCTCCCCGTCGCTCCGCTCGCCCCTGCAGCCCTTCCCTGCGATCTGACCCACGCCCCGTCGTCGCGGCACGCCCGTCGCGATGCGACACACTAGACGCGACCGACGAGGGGTTCCCGGGTCCGGTCGGGTGACGAGGCCCGGGCGCGACCGGGACGCCCCGGAGCGGGACATCGCAGTCGCGGCGGGTGCCGCGACGGAAGAGCAGTGAGGACGCGCCGTGGAGTTCGACGTTCTGATCGAGATCCCCAAGGGGCAGCGGAACAAGTACGAGATGGACCACGAGTCCAACCGCCTCCGGCTGGACCGCACCCTCTTCACCGCCACGCAGTACCCCGCCGACTACGGCTACATCGAGAACACCCTGGGCCTGGACGGCGACCCGCTCGACGCGCTGGTGCTGATCCAGGAGCCGACGTTCCCGGGCTGCCTGGTCCTCGCGCGCGCCATCGGCATGTTCCGCATGACCGACGAGAAGGGCGGCGACGACAAGGTGCTCTGCGTCCCGGCGCGCGACCCGCGCCAGGAGCACCTCCGCGACATCCACCACATGTCGGAGTACGACCGGCTGGAGATCCAGCACTTCTTCGAGGTCTACAAGGACCTCGAGCCCGGCAAGAGCGTCGAGGGCGCCTCGTGGGTGGGGCGCTCCGACGCCGAGCAGGAGATCCGCGAGTCGTACAAGCGCGCCGAGGAGCACTAGCGCGGAGCGCCCGTGCGTGCGTTCCCGTGTCCGGACACGACAGCAACACAGCACGCCGATAGGGCACGCACGGGTGCGCGTCAGCGCGCGACGGGCATCGGCGTCGTCTCCGCGTCGAGCGCCGGACGGCGGGCGTCCTGCGGCTCGGCGTAGGCCGGCTCCGCGGGCCCGGACGTCGCCGGCTGCGGGGGCTCGACGACCAGCTCGACGGCCTCCTGGGCGTCCCGGGCGACGCTCACCTGCGCCGTGACCGGCGCGTACCCGCTCGCGGTGAGCAGGTAGCGGCCCTCGATGAGGTCCCCGACGGAGAAGGACCCGGAGGCGTCGGTGACGGTGGACGCGACCACCCGGCCGTCGGCGCCCATGAGGACGACGAGCGACTCGGGCACCACGCGCCCGGAGGACGACAGGACACGCCCGCGCACCTCGTGGCGCACGACCGGGACCCGTACGTCGTGGCGCGTCGTGCGCCGCCCCGCGGGGGACGGATGCGCGACGACGAGGCGCTCGGCCACGGGCTCACGCCCGGGGGCCAGGACGACGACGGTGTAGGTGCCGGGCTCGAGCTCCGGGCACTCCCACGTGCCGTCCACGCCGGTGCGGCGCACCGCGCGCACCCCGCCGGCCGCGTCGGTGACCGTCACCGACGCACCGACCACCGGGACGTCCTCGGCGTCACGCACCGAGCCGCCGACCGGGGTCGCCCGGCGCAGCGCGAACCGTCGCCGGACCGGGGACCCGTCCAGGGCGACCAGCTCGGCGTGCGGCCGGAACACCCCGGGGTTGGCGAGCACGACGTAGCTGCCCGGCGTGGGGGCGTGCAGCCGGAACGACCCGTCGGCCGCGGAGGACGCGCGGTCCACGACGGTGCCGTCGAGGGCGTGCAGCGCCATCGGGACGCCGGCGAGCGCGCCGTTGACGGCCCGGCCGGCGTCGTCGTGCTCCGCGGTATCGGCCGCGTCGACGAGCGTACCGAGCACGACCGAATCACCGTGACGGCCCGCGTCGGGCGCCTCGTGGCGGCCGTGGCCGTTCGGGCGCGGCGTCGGTGACGGCCGGTCCCGGTCGGCGCGGACGACCTGGACCATGCGGTCGGTGCCGGCCGCACCCGCCGCGCCCACCGGGGGCGCGGACGCCGGGACGTCGAGGGCGCCCCGGGCGGGGCCGCTCACCTCGGCGGCGGAGTCGACCGAGCCGGGCCCGGTGCCGGTGGCCGCCTCCTCGGCCTGCCGGGCCTGGATGCCCGACGTCGTGCGCAGCGGGACCTCCTTGAGGAACCAGATGAGCACGAAGCCCACGAAGATCACGCACGCGGCGACGAGGAACACGAGGTCCATCGACTGCGAGTAGCCCTGGAGGAACGGCTCGGCGAGCCGCGGGTCCATCCGCTGCAGCACCGAGGAGTCCTGGACGACCTGGGCCGCGCCGGTCGCGGGGTTGACCGCGGGGGCGTTGACCGGGTTCGACGTGACGGCCGGGTCGGCCAGCGCCGCCTGGAACGACGGCGTCGCCGCGGCCGACCGGAACGCCCCGCCGATGTAGCCGCCGACCGTCGAGAACAGGATCGACAGGAAGACCGAGACCCCGACCGTGCCGCCCATCTGGCGGAAGAAGGTCGCCGAGGCGGTGGCCACGCCCATGTCCGAGGCCGGCACCGCGTTCTGGACCGCGAGGACCAGGGTCTGCATGCAGTTCCCGAGCCCGAGACCGAACACGACCATGACGACCGCGGTCTGCCAGTACGGCGTGTCGGAGTGCAGGAGGAAGTGGAAGAGCAGCATGCCGAGGGTCATGAGCCCGAGGCCGATCACCGGGAACACCTTGTAGCGCCCGGTGCGGCTGGTCAGCTGACCGGAGACGATCGAGGCGACCATGATGCCGCCGACCAGCGGGACCATCTCCAGCCCGGCGCGGGTCGGGGTCGCCCCACCGACGATCTGCAGGTACTGCGGGACGATCGCGATGCCGCCGAACATCCCGATGCCGGTGATGACGGCGATGATCGTGGTCAGGCTGAACACGCCGTTGCGGAACAGCCGCAGCGGCAGCAGGGCGTCGTCGCCGTAGGCCCGCTCGGCGAGCACGAACGCGATGACGCCGACGGCGCCGATCGCGTAGCAGAGGATCGACAGGCCGGAGCCCCAGCCCCAGCTCTGGCCCTGCTCGGCGACGATCAGCAGCGGCACCAGCGCGACCGCGAGGGCGGCGGCGCCGGGCCAGTCGATGCGGTGCTCGCGCCGGCTGTGCGGCAGGTTCAGCACCCGGAAGACGACGGCGAACGCGAGGATGCCGATCGGGACGTTGACGAGGAACACCCAGCGCCAGCCGTCGATCCCGAGGATCGAGGTGGTGCCGGCGAGGAAGCCGCCGACGACCGGGCCGATGACGCTGGACGTCCCGAACACCGCGAGGAAGAAGCCCTGGTACCGGGCCCGCTCCCGCGGCGGGACGATGTCACCGATGATCGTCAGCGCCAGGCTCATCAGACCGCCGGCGCCCAGACCCTGGATGGCCCGGAAGATCGCCAGCTCGTACATCGACGTCGAGAGCGTGCAGAGCACCGAGCCCACGACGAAGATGCCGATGGCGAAGAGGAAGAACGGCTTGCGGCCGTAGAGGTCGGAGAGCTTGCCGTAGAGCGGCGTCGAGATCGTCGCGGTGATCAGGTAGGCGGTCGTGGCCCAGGCCTGCAGGTTCAGGCCGTTCAGGTCGTCCGCGATGGTGCGGATCGACGTGGAGACGATGTTCTGGTCCAGGGCGGCCAGGAACATGCCCAGCAGCAGCCCGGACAGGATCGTCAGGATCTGGCGGTGGGTGAAGCCGCCCGTCGCGGTGCCGGCCGGCGCGGGTCTCGCGCCGGTGGCCGACCCGACCGCCGGGGTCGACGCGGTCGTGGTGCTCATCGGTCCTCCTCCACGCCCTGGTGGGCGGGGACGTCGTGGGGCTGGTGGTTCTCGAGCGCGGTGGTGAAGCGGTCCATCAGCTCGACGAGCCGCTCGCGGTCGGCCTCGTCCCAGTCGCTCGTGATCCGGCTGATCTCGTGGTTGCGCCGTTCCCGGTTGGCCTCGAACACGCGGTGGCCCTCGGCGGTCGCGGCCAGCAGGCACGCGCGCCCGTCGGCGGGATCGGACCGTCGCTCGACGTAGCCGATCCGCACGAGCGCGGCGATCTGCCTGCTCACGGTCGAGGGGTCGGAGTGCACCGCCTCGGCGAGCGCGTTGGAGCGGTGCGGCCCGTCGATGACGAGCCGGGCCAGCAGGACGTACGCGGCCCGCTCGACGCCGTGCTCGCCCACCTTGGACAGTCGCTTGCGCTCCATGAGGCGGATGAGCCGGACGAGCTGCAGGCCGATCCGGTCCGAGGTCACCCAGCGCGCGTCCGCCCCCTCGGGGACGGGCGCGTCGGGGCGGGCGCCGACCGCAGTGTTCATTGCGTGCTCCGTACAATCGGTTGGTCGGTACAACTATGCACCTGTGGCCGGGCCCCGCGCCAACCGAGTACCCCGGTCGAGCGATGTGATCCGGGGCTCCGCCGTCGGGAAGTCGCGGGAACCGGCGTTGACCACCGCTGCCCGGTACGGGCTCGCTAGCCTCCGTCGCCATGGCCGACGACGCCCCGGACCCCGACGTGAGCGAGCGCTTCGCCGACCGCGTCCGCTACGAGCGCACCGGCCACGTCGCCACGATCACCTACGACCGGCCGGACAAGCTCAACGCGATCGACGGCGCCATGCGTGACGGGCTCAACGCGGCGTTCGCCCGGCTGACCGCCGACGACGAGGCGTGGGTCGGCATCGTCACCGGCGCCGGGCGGGCGTTCTGCGCCGGCGCCGACTTCGGCTCCGAGCGCAACCCGGCCGGCGAGTTCCCCGGCTCGTTCTGGGAGCGCCCGACGGTGAACTCGTTCGAGTCGGGCTGGGAGCTCTACAAGCCGGTGATCGCCGCGGTGAACGGCCTCTGCCTGGGCTACGGACTGACGCTGGTGACGTGGTGCGACGTCGTCATCGCGTCCGACCGCGCCACGTTCGGCTATCCGGAGGTCACGCTCGGGGTCCCGACGATCGTGGGCGCGCTGCGGCTCCCCCAGCGGATCGGCTGGCAGCCGGCGATGGAGCTCCTGCTCACCGGCGAGACGATCTCGGCCACGCGGGCGAAGGAGATCGGGCTGGCGCTGCAGGTCGTCGAGCACGACGACGTGCTCCCGGCGGCCGGACGGTTCGCGCAGCGGCTGCTGGCCGGCGCACCCCTGGCCCAGCGCGCCGTCAAGGAGGTGGCGCGCCGGGGCCCGGAGATGTCGCAGACCGACGCGATCCGCTTCGGCGAGACCATGCGCCGGGTCGCGAGTGCGACGGCGGACGCCGCGGAGGGTGTGGCGGCGGCCCGGGAGAAGCGCCCGCCCGAGTGGCAGGGGCGCTGACGGTCCCGGTCCGCCCGCACGCTCCGGCGCCCCGCTCCGGCGCCCCGCTCCGCCCCGGCCGCGGTGATCATCAGCACTGGAGGTAGGCGAACTCGCCTGCGGTGCTGCCTCCAGTGCCCCTGATCAACGGCTGGGGCAGGAACGCCCCGACGAGGAGCACACCAGGCATCCCGCGAACCGGGCCGACCTGCGCTGTGCGCTCATGATCATGGAGCCGGCGGGCCGGGCCGGACCGCTGCGTGAACGGCGCCGTCCTGACGTCAGGTGCCAGCATCGTGCCGT
>NZ_JBVPVA010000312.1:0-2158 GCF_055612215.1 Actinomycetospora sp.
CGGGCCACCGGTCCTCGAGGCGGACGGGGAACTCGTCGTCGGGGATCTCGTAGACGCCCTCGTGCCAGACGCTCTCGTGATCATCGGGCACCTGGGGGTCTCCGCCGGGCCCCGGCACCCCACCGGGTGCCCTCCGATCAGCGAGCCGGGCCGCTGGGGAATCGGGGACCGGCGGGCCGCCGGCGTCGGGAACCGGCACCGGCTCGGCGTCGGGAACCGGCACCGGCTCGACGTCGGGCACCGGCACCGGCTCGACGTCGGGAGCGGGCGGGGGCGAGCCGAGGACGATCGCGAGCCGGGCGGCCGTGCCGCGGCCGAACAGCGTCAGGACCCCGCCGGCGCAGAGCACGCCCTCGAGATCGGTGACCGCGCGCGGCAGGGCGTCCGCCGAGTAGAACGACATCTGCCCCACGCCGCCGCACTGTAGAACACGCGTTCGAACGGGCGCGGGAGGTCGGTCCGCGCGCCCGGCGGACGCGACGAAGGGCACCCCCGGACGAGCCGGGGGTGCCCTTCGGGTCGTGCTGGGACGCCGGGTCAGACGGAGGCCGGCTCCGGGGCGTCGGTGTTCGAGTCCGCGATCGCCGTGGAGCGACGCTTCGAGACGTACACCGCCACCACGATCCCGAGCAACGCGACGACCGCGATCGGGATGCGGACGGCCGGGTTGGCGCTCGGGCCGATGGACAGTGCGACGACGGCCGGGGCGATCAGCACCGAGACCAGGTTCATGACCTTGATCAGCGGGTTGATCGACGGGCCCGCGGTGTCCTTGAACGGGTCACCGACGGTGTCACCGATGATCGTCGCCTCGTGGGCGTCCGACCCCTTGCCACCGTGGTTGCCGTCCTCGACCAGCTTCTTCGCGTTGTCCCAGGCGCCACCGGAGTTGGCCAGGAACACCGCCATGAGCGTGCCCGCGGCGATCGCGCCGCCGAGGTAGCCGGCGAGCGGGCCCACGCCGAGGCCGAAGCCGACGGCGATCGGGGCGAGGATCGCGAGCAGGCCGGGCGTGGCCAGCTCGCGCAGCGCGTCCCGCGTGCAGAGGTCGACGACGCGGCCGTACTCCGGCCGTCCGGCCGCCGGTCCGCCCGCCTTGTACTCCATGATCCCGGGGATCGACGCGAACTGGCGACGCACCTCGAAGACCACCGCGCCGGCCGCCCGCGACACCGCGTTGATCGCGAGGCCCGAGAACATGAACACGACCGCCGCGCCGAGGATGACGCCGACCAGCGTGTTCGGGCTGGTGATGTTGTAGATGTCGGAGGTCAGCGTGCTGCCCACCGACTCGTAGCCCTGCCGGATGGCGTCGTTGTACGAGCCGAACAGCGCCGTCGCGGCGAGCACGGCCGTCGCGATCGCGATGCCCTTGGTGATGGCCTTGGTCGTGTTCCCCACCGCGTCGAGCTCGGTGAGGATGACCGCGCCCGCACCCTCGACGTCGCCGGACATCTCCGCGATGCCCTGCGCGTTGTCCGAGACCGGGCCGAAGGTGTCCATGGCGACGATGACGCCGACCGTGGTCAGCAGGCCGGTGCCGGCCATGGCGACCGCGAACAGCGAGACGATGACCGAGCCGGACAGCAGGAACGCGCCGTAGACCGCGGCGCCGATGACGATCGCGGTGTAGACGGCGGACTCGAAGCCGACCGAGATGCCGGCGAGGATCACCGTGGCGGCACCGGTGAGCGACGAGGTGCCGACGTCCTTGACGGGCTGGTCCTCGGTGCCGGTGTAGTAGCCGGTGAGCGCGAGGATGATGATCGCCAGGACGATGCCGATGGCCACCGCGATCGCCGCGATGAGCGCCGGGTTACCGGCCGCGGCGAGGTCGCCGACGGAGGCGGCGTTGACGCCGGGCAGCGCCGCGAAGCTCGTCGGCAGGTAGACGAACGCCGCGACGACCGTCAGCACCAGCGAGATGCCCGCGGAGATGTAGAAGCTGCGGTTGATCGCCTTGAGCGCGTTCTCGCCCTCGCGGGTCTTCGTGATGAAGACGCCGACGATGGCCGTCAGCACGCCGATCGCCGGGACGATCAGCGGGTAGGTCAGGCCGAGCGTGCCGAACGCGACCGAGCCCAGGATCAGCGCGGCGACCAGGGTCACCGCGTAGGACTCGAAGAGGTCGGCGGCCATGCCGGCGCAGTCACCGACG
>NZ_JBVPVA010000679.1:0-1231 GCF_055612215.1 Actinomycetospora sp.
CGTGGGGTCCGGGTGGCGGACCCGGTGGGCGATCTGGGTCCCGGGCGCGGTGTTCGGGGCGCTGGCCGGCGCGGTGCTGTTCCTGCTCGCGCACCGCGGGATGCCGGACGACTCCTACATCACGCTGGACTACGCGCGGAACCTCGCCGAGCACGGCCACTGGGGTCTGACGCAGTTCCGCGACTCGAACACCGCGACGTCCCCGCTCAACGTCTGGCTGCTCGCCGCCGGCATCCTCGCGAGCGGCGGTCGTCCCGTGGTCGCCGCGGGTCTCGTGCTCGTGCTCGCCACGGCCCTGGCCGGGGGCTGGGCGGCCGGGCTCGCGCACGTGCTGGGCCGTCGGCGCTCCGTGGTGGCCGGCCTCGTCGTCGGGCTGCTCGTGACGTCGCCGATCTTCGCCAGCGTCGTCGGCATGGAGTCGTTCCTCGGCGCGGCGTTGATGGTCGGCGTCGCCCGCTACGCCGCGCAGCGACGGGCGGTCCCGGCCGGCGTCGTCACCGGTCTCGCGGTGCTGTGCCGACCCGACCTCGCCGTGCCCGCCGTCCTGGTGCTGGCCGTGCTCTTCCTCGGGACCGCACCGCGGGCGCCGCGCCGGATGTTCCTGTCCTGGGGCGTCGCCGCGGTCGTCGTCCTGCCCTGGCACGTCTGGTCGTGGTTCGTGCTCGGCGGCTTCGTGCCGGACACGCTCGTGATCAAGACCGGCGGGGCGTTCCCGAACGGCGAGGTCTTCGGCAACGGGCCGCTGTTCTTCGTCGAGCGCTGGCCGGTCGCGATGGTCCTGATCGCCGCGGTCGTGGTGGCCGGGCTCGGCGCGCTGGTCGCCTCCGCCCTCGCCTGGTCCCGCGGCTCGGGGGTGCTCGCCGACCGGGTGGTCGTCGCCTGCGGGGTGGGCGCCCTCGCGCACTACGGGGTCTACGCGGCCATGGGCGTCTCGTCCTACCTCTGGTACTACGCCCCGTCCCTCGGCCTGATCACGGTGTGCGCGGCCCTCGGCGCCGCGGAGCTCTCCGGCCGCCGGATCGGCGCCCTCACCGCCGCCCTCGCCGTCGTCGCCGGCGCCGGGATCGGGCTGCAGACCGCGCTCGGGGTGCCGTGGCCCTTCCCGGCGCTGTTCGGCAACTGGGCGACGTCGGGCCAGTACCTCGCGGCGGGCGAGCAGCTCGGCCGGGCCGTGCCCCCGGGGCAGTCGGTGCTCGCGCCCGGCGAGATCGGTGCGCTCGCCTACGGCTGC
>NZ_JBVPVA010000814.1:0-1314 GCF_055612215.1 Actinomycetospora sp.
GCGTTGGTGCCGGCGAGGCTGTAGGCGAACTCGTCGGTGCGGGCGATGCCGGCGACGTCCGCGCCCGCGTCGAGGAGGGCCGCGACGACGGCGGCGTTCGCGTCGGCCACGGCGGTCCCGGCGAGCCAGGTGGGGTTGCCGGCCCCGACCCGGTGCCCACGGAGCGCGAACAGGTCCTTGACGGCGACGGTCGTCCCCGACAGCGGGCCGCCCGGGACCCCGGCCACGAGCGGCGTGCCGTGCTCTCGCCAGATCGAGGGGTCGAGTTCCGGCGCGGGTGGGTCGATCACGTGAAGTCCACCTTGCGGATGGTGCCGTGCACGCCCTTCGTCCCGTCGACGACCTGCGAGACGGCGTAGTCGGTGGCGGCGGAGAGGTAGGCGTACGCCTGCCGGCGGTCCATGCCGTACCGGTGCCCGAGCAGGTCGATCGAGCGGCGGACCGCGTCGCGCATCGCCTCGTCGAGGTCAGGGTCCAGGCCGATCGGGATCCACAGGTCCGGGGTATCCCCGAGCGGGCCGTCCAGCATCCCGAACCGCTCCGGGACCTCCGCCGCGGGCACGAGGTCGAGGCGCAGGGTGGCACGCAGCGGCGCCTCGAACGCGGTCAGGGCGACCTCGCCGTCGCCCTGCGCGAAGTGCGGGTCCCCGACGGCGACCAGCGCGCCCGGCACCGCGACCGGCAGGTGCAGCGTCGTCCCGACCCCGAGCAGCCGGACGTCGATGTTGCCGCCGTGGACCCCGGGCGCCACCGAATGGATCCGCTCGGACCCCGCCACCCCGACGAACCCGAGGAACGGGGCGAGCGGGAAGCGCGCGCGGACCTCCGGGTCGTCCCCGCGCAGCGCGATCGACCCGGCTCCGTCCTCGACGAGGCAGAAGGCGCTGAACACCGGGTGGTCGCCGATGACCTCGCCCGGCAGGGCCCCGAGCCCGTGGCGGCTGGAGACGATGCCGTAGGGCACGCGAGGCGCGAGGTCGAGCACGGTGATCGAGACGACGTCGCCCGGCTCGGCGCCGGTGATCGCGACCGGGCCGGTCACGACGTGCGGACCGTCGGTGCGGGGGTCGTGGGGGAGATCGGACGCGGCGATCGTGGCGGCGTCGGGGAGCACGGCGTCGGCGGGGACACCGAAGCCGCCGAAGAACCGGACCGGGTCGCGTCCCTGGTCACCGAGGATGCCCTCGTGGCTGACCGTGTCGATGGTGACGACGTCGCCCGGGGCCACCTCGAGCACCCCGCCGTCGGCGGCCGAGGGCATCCAGCCCCAGGCCACGGTGTGGGGTGTCGAGGGCAGGTGGGGGCCGGCCGGGT
>NZ_JBVPVA010000840.1:0-4226 GCF_055612215.1 Actinomycetospora sp.
TAGCGGTGGCGAGTAGGCATGGACACTGACCGCGGCTACCGGAGCCCGGTTGGAGACGTCGTGCACGTGCCCCAGCCTGAACGTGGCGCCCCGCCCTGCCCGGAGCAGGCGGCGGCGCAGGCCTGGGCCGGTCCCGACCACCCCCTCCGTGGCGCCGGTGGCGACCGGGATCGCCCCGGGCGTCGCGTCGCTGAGCTGGCCGGTCCGTCCGCCGCTCCATCGCCATTCGGTGAGCTCGCCCCGGACCACGGTGAGCGCCCCGAGTGAACCGCCGTGATCGTGCAGTTCCGCGGCCTGGCTGGGGGCCCAACCGATGAGCCAGACGTCCAGATAGGCATCGGCGTGCAGGCGACGCGACCAGCGGGATGTGGCGTCGACGACGGCGGCGTACCGACCGTTCCTGACCTCCCCGGCGACGGCGAGGGTCAGGTCGGTGAGATCGGCGAGGCTGAGCGGCGTGGGGGCGTCGCGCGGGCGACGGCGACCCGGGGTCGCGGGATGCCGCGACAGCGAGAGGGGCAGACCAGGAGGAGGCAAGGCGAGCGACACGGTGGCTCCGGGCGAATCCGGCCGCATCCTCGTGGAGTGGACAGCGGCCGACGGCACGCCGCTGGGCACGGAGCCGCAGACGGCGAAGGCTCGGGCGAGGCAGTCAGTCCCCGTCGAAGACGTGTGCACGCCGATGCGCCCAGAACGGGTCCAGCGCATAGGCGATCGGCACCGGCGCATTCCACCACGGCGCGCCGTCGAGGTCACCTCCCCGACCCGCGCCGACGTCCCCGACCGGGACATCCTGCGCGAGCCGCCCTCGTCATCCGCAACGCGCCGGAACGGGAGCACTACGTCGCTGTCGTGCGCCGGGTGGTCTTGTGAGGGCATCACGACGTGGCGCCGCGACGTCCCGGCGATGACGACGAGGTCGGCGGCGACCGCAAGGCCGCCGCGGGTACGTGGTCAGGGACCGAACAGTGTGTCCAGCTGGTCATCGAGCGCGGCTTCGGCGTCCTCCGGGGTGCACTGCTCGGCGAGGGTGTGCACGGCGAGGCCGTCGACCAGCGCCGTCAGTGCCGCGGCTGCGCGCTCCGGATGGTCGACGGGTTCCCTCGCGCCGCTGGCCCGGATGCGCTCGGCGATGAAGCCGCGCAGCTGATCCATCCCCTCGCGGACCGACCGGGCGATCTCGGGTGACACCGCGGCCCGGGCACCGAAGGCCACCGCGACGTGGGCCTCCAGGCGCCGCTCGTCGTCGAGGGGCAGCAGCTCGATCAGCAGCGCGCGGACCGCTTGGCGCGGCGTGCCGTGCTCGATCTCGTCCATGTGCCGACCCAGGCGCGCCTCGACCTGCTCGCTGACCGTGTCCAGGGCGAATCGCAGCATCTGGTCCTTCGTCCGGAACCAGTGCTGGACCTGGCCGGCCGATACCCCGGCCTCGGCCGCGACGTGGCGCACGCTCACCTCGTCGAGCCCTCGGGCGGCCGTCACCCGATGCAGCGCCTGCGCGATCTGCCGGCGGCGCTCGCCAGGATCGACCTTCTTCGGCACCGCGACATCCTTCCACGATGCAGTCGTATTGCCACCGACGGGCGGTCCTGCGACGATACAAGTGCATCGCCAAGAGGGGAATCCGATGCCGACGACACCGACCGAGGACGACCACAGCCGACGGCTCCGCCGCGGACAGCGCTGGTGGGACCTCGTGAGCTCGATCCATGGGTCGGCGGGCGGGCAGACGACCCGGGTGGCCGAGCTCGCCCTCCGGCACCTGAGCCTGCGCTCCGGGCAGACGGTGCTGGACCTGGGCTGCGGCAGCGGGGCCGCATTGCCCACGCTGAGCAAGGCTGTCGGCCCTTCGGGGCGTGTCGTCGGCATCGACAACAGCCCGAAGATGCTCGCGCGCGCCGAGGTCGTGGTGCGGCAACGGGACCTGGTGAACGTGGAGCTGCGTCGCGCCGACGCCACCCGCGCCGAGATCGAGCCGGGTGCCTTCGACGCCGCCTACGCCTGCTCCTCGATCAGTGCCATGCCCGACGTCCCGGCGGCCCTGACGTCCGTGAGCGGTTCGCTTCGGCCCGGCGGTCGACTGTTCGTCTTCGACATGCGCCTCGAGCCGCGCGGCTGGTCCACCCCGGGGATCCACCTCCTGCGGTGGATCTACGCGGCCAGCGCGGGCTGGGCAGGCGTCGACGTGCTCGACGCCGCACGAGACGTCTTCGGCGACATCGCCCTGCCCGGCTTCCCCGGACACGAAGGCCGAGAACAACCCGAGGCGGGCTGGCCGCCCCTCACCATGTTCGTGGCCACCAGGACGCCGTGACGCCTGGGCCGGTGAGAGTCGGCCCGCGGAGCGTCCCCCGCCCGCTGGGAGCTGTCGACGCCGCCGAGATCACGCACCCCCGAGGCAGGAACACATGGACTTCTTCGAACTGCACCACCGACCCCAGCCGTTGCTGCTGCCCAACGCCTGGGACGTGCCCTCGGCGCTGGCGTTCCTCGACGCCGGTCATCCGGCCATCGGCACCACCAGCTTCGGGGTCGCCGCGAGCCTCGGGCGACCCGACGCCGGACGCGTCACCCGCGAGGCGAACCTCGCGCTGACCCGTGCCCTGGCCGGCATCCCCGCGCACCTGAGCGTCGACATCGAGGACGGCTACTCCGACGATCCCGATCAGGTCGCCGACTACGTCGCCGAACTGGCCGAGGCCGGCGCTGCCGGGGTCAACATCGAGGACAGCTCCGCGGAGGCACTGATCGACCCCGGCCTCCACGCCGCCAAGCTCACGGCGATCAAGCAGCGCGCCCCCCGGGTGTTCCTCAACGCCCGCGTGGACACCTACTGGCTCGGCGAGGAGGCCACCCCCGAAGCAACTCTCCGTCGCGCCGAGCGCTACGTCGCGGCCGGGGCGGACGGCGTCTTCACCCCCGGCGCCTCGGAACCCGAACTGCTGGCCACACTCACGGCGGCACTGCCGGTGCCTCTCAACGTGTTGGTGCTGCCCGGCCGGTCCCTGGCCGAGCTCGCCGAGCTCGGGGTCCGCCGCGTGAGCACCGGCTCGATGCCCTACCGGGCCGCGTTGCACGCCGCGGTCGCCGCGGTGACCGCGGTCGCCGACCACTCGCCGATCCCCGCTTCGGTGCCGTACCCGGAACTCCAGGAACGACTGCGCCGCTTCCACTCGTGACGAGACCGGGGAAGGCTCGTCACTCGCAGCAGGACACGGCCAGGGAGGTTCACCGTGCATGACGACTGCGTGCTCACCGCAGGCCGGGTGGAGTTCACCGTCGAGGCCGCGGGCCGGCCCAAGCCTCCGGGTCCGGCGTTGTCGCTGACCCTCACGAGCACGATCCTCGGGCGCATCCCCGTTGTCCTCGCCAGTGCGGACGACCTGGGCCGTCTCGAGACCTGGGAGTGCGGCTGTCCCACGAGCTACCCCCTCGAGGTCGTCAGCTTCCCGTTGCGCGATCTCGCCGACGCGATGGCCGTCCGCGTCTCGTTCATCGACATCGACGCCTGGGCCGACCCGGGAGCCACGCTGGCCCTGCAGCTCGAGCTGACGTTCGGTGGCGCCGACGACGGCTACCGATGGCGTGCCCCCACCGTGACGGTGAACTCGGCCGTAGGCTCCTCGCGTCCCGTTCCCCTACCCGCCATCACACGGTGACGGCCACGGCGCGATCTCGTCGAGGACGGGACCGCGTTAACCACCCCGCCCCCGAGCGTCAGGCGGTCGGCCGTGGAGGCGATTTCGGGCAGGGGGTCCGCGACGCTGGGTCCGACGGCGGGAGGTCGACGGCCTCCGCGATGGCGCCGAAGACCCGGGTGAGCGTATCGAAGTCGTCTCGCTCGATGTGGTCGAGGATCCACCGACGGACGGTGTCGAGCAGCCGCGGCAGCACGTTGAGGATGTGGACGAACGGGCGCCACATCGCTTCCTCAGCGGGGTCGAGGGGCTCCACGGCGTCCGTCATGTACCGAGAGTGTAGGTCCGCGGGAAGCCGGGTCCTCACCGGCGAGCGCCGACCGGACACCACAGAGAGGATGGCGCCACAACCAGGCCGCGCCCCGACCCTCAACAGCACCTTCCCGACGCCGGGCTCGTGTCCGCCGCCGGATCAGGACCTCCACCACGGCCAGGTTCACGATCCAGCCCAGGACCTGGCCACGCGGGATCGTGCCCACCACGTCGATCGGTGCCCCCCGGGCCGCGCCGACGAGCACCATCGCCGGC
>NZ_JBVPVA010000858.1:0-5216 GCF_055612215.1 Actinomycetospora sp.
GTCGGCGAGCACCCATCACGGACGGGCGGCACTCGCGGCCGTCCGGCGCCGAGTGGAGCCCCACGGCTGCCGCCGTCGCCGTGAGGGTTCACTCGCCCGGACAGCCCGGTGGAGCGGCGCGGCGTTCACGGACGGCGACGACCAGGGCCCGGGGGCCGGCCCGGCGCGGGCGCTCGGTACGCTGGACGACGATCCACTTCGGCGAGGGCGGGCCAGGACGGCCGCCGTGATCGACGCGGTGCGCAGCGCGGTGTGACCCACGCCCGGTGCCGGCCCGCCCTCGCCGGCCCGTACCACCGCAGGAGAGTCACAGCCTCATGGCCGACGTCAAGATCAACGCGCAGACCCGCACCGAGTTCGGCAAGGGCGCCGCCCGGCGCACCCGCCGCGCGGGCCGCGTCCCCGCCGTCCTCTACGGACACGGCACCGACCCGGTGCACCTCTCGTTCGACACCGTCGAGTTCGCCGCCGTGATGCGCGAGAACGGCCGCAACGCCGTCCTCACCATCGCCGGCGCGGGCTCCCCCCAGCTGGCGCTGACCAAGAGCGTGGTGCGCGACCCCATCAAGGGCTTCATCGAGCACGTCGACCTCGTCGTCGTGCGCCGGGGCGAGAAGGTCACCGTCGACGTCCCGGTCATCACGGTCGGCGACGCCGCACCCGGCACGCTGGTCTTCCAGAACCTGGACACGCTGACCATCGAGGCCGACGCGATGGACATCCCCGAGGAGATCAGCCTCGTCATCGACGGCGCGGGGATCGGCACGCAGTTCCAGGCCGGCGACATCCGCCTGCCCGACGGCTCCTCGCTGGTGTCCGACGCCGAGCTACTGGTCGTCAACGTCACCGAGGCGCCGACCGAGGACGCGATGGAGGAGGAGATCGACGCCGAGGGTGCGGGCGTCGAGGAGGACGCGCCCGAGGCCGAGGACGGCGAGGGCTCCGAGCGCGGCGAGGGCTCCGAGGGCGGGGCGCCCGAGGATCCGGCCGCCGCCGAGGGCGAGACCCCCGGCAAGGAGGACTGACGGGGCGAGCGGAGCGACGGGAGAAGGGCATCGTGTCGGCCCCCGGGGCGTCCGGGCCGGTGCTGGTCGCCGGGCTGGGCAACCCGGGGGCGGAGTACGACGGCACCCGGCACAACGTCGGGTTCGCGGTCGCCGACGTGCTCGCCGGGCGCGCCGGTGCCCGCTTCTCCGCGCACCGCAAGTCCGGCGCGGACGTCGCGGAGGGCCGGCTGGCCGGGCGCCGCGCGATCCTGGTCAAGCCGCGCGGCTACATGAACCTCTCGGGTGGCCCGGTGACGAACGCGCTGCGCTTCTTCTCGGTGCCGCCGGAGGACCTCGTCGTGGTGCACGACGACCTCGACCTCGAGTTCGGCGTCGTCCGGCTCAAGCGGGGCGGCGGCGAGGGCGGTCACAACGGCCTGCGCTCGATCTCGAAGTCGCTCGGGACGAAGGACTACCTGCGGGTGCGGTTCGGGATCGGCCGGCCGCCCGGGCGTCAGGACCCGGCGGACTACGTCCTGCGGCGCTGGTCCTCGACGGAGCGCCGCGAGCTCGACGTGTCCCTCGAGCTCGCGGCGGACGCCGTCGAGGCCCTGCTCACCGAGGGACTGGAGCCGGCCCAGAACCGCATCCACTAGGCGGAGCGCCCCGGCGCCGAGCGGACCTCCACGGCACTCGACACGGCCCTGGAGGCCCACTCGGGCGCGCGATCCCTCCGCGCCCGTGCCGAGTGGACGTTCATGCCACCTGACGCGACCCTCGAGGTCCGCTCACGTGCGCAGCGCACCGGCCCGGACGCGGACGGTTCCGGCGTGCGACCGGACGCCGTCCCGGCAGGGCCGGACGGTCGCTGGACCGACCGACGGGCCCGGCGGATCCTCCGGACGACCGGCCCGGGCACCGCCGCCCGGCGCCCCGGCCGTCCAGGAGTCCGCGATGCGCGTGATCCGGAGCCACCCCCTCGTCGCCTTCTTCGTGCTCGCCTTCGTGATCGCGTGGGCGCTCGTGCCGTTCGGATCCTTCGGGGCGTTCGGCCCGCTGGTCGCCGCACTGGTCGTGGTACCGATCAGCCGGGGACGAGCCGGCCTGGCCGAGCTCGGGCGCCGCATGGTGCGCTGGCGGGTCCGCTGGTATTGGTGGGCGCTCGCCCTCACGCTGCCCCTCGCGGTCCACGGGGCCGCGGTGGTGGTGACCGGCCCCTCCGCCGGCGTCCCGTTCGCCTCCGCCTCCGTCGGCACCGTCGTGGCGCTGTTCCTCCTGCGCCTGGTCGACCCGTTCGACGGTCCACTCGGCGAGGAGCCCGGCTGGCGGGGCGTCGCGGTCCCCGGGATGGCGGCCCGGCTCTCCCCGCTCGCCGCGACGTCGATCCTGGCCGTCGTGATCACGGTGTGGCACCTCCCCCTCGCGTTCCTGGGCGAGGACGATCCGTGGTCCGCGGTCGCGTTCATCGTGGTGGGCACCGTGGGCGTGACCTTCTGGTACTCGTGGCTGTTCGCGCACACCGGCGGGAGCGTCCTGCTCTGCCTCGTCGCTCACAGCGTCGAGGGCGCTCTCCCGAACGAGACCCTGGTCTACGTGGGCATCTGGCTCGTGGTGGCCGTGGTCCTCGTCGTCATCGACCGGCGGTGGTGGGTCGGTGCGACGTCCCCGCTTCTGAGCGCACCCATCTGAGGTGGTCCACCGCCCACTCGCGGTGCAGGGTCTGCAGGTGCTCGGCCAGCAGTGCCGGCGCCTCCGGGCCCACCCCCGACCCCCGCCAGCGGGCCGCCGCGGCCACCAGCGGCGCGGCCGGGCCGCGATGCTCCTCGACGTACCAGCGCACCGCGTCCGCGTTCGACCCCGCCCGCCCGGTGTGCAGCGTCGCGAGGAACCGCACGGGGAAGAGCACGGTTTTGGTGACGGTGCGGGCGTCCTGCTCCGCCAGCGCCGCGGGGTCGCGCAGCACGGCGATCCGCGCGGCGTCGTACCAGCCGATCGCGAAGCGGGCCCCGTCGAGCACCAGCTCCTCGTGCGTCGGGAGCACGGCCCCGGCACGGCGGTCGGTGCCCGCGAGCAGGCGCCCGTGCTCGAGGAGGTCCAGCCGGTCGACCGCCGGCAGGCGCACCGCGCCGGTGGCCCCGTGGTGCACGTCGTGCCACCGGCCCCAGAACACCGAGAGCCGGTCGGCCGGCCCGGGGCCGCACCGGCGGCGGGTCAGCACGCGGACCGCCCGCGCCCGGACGCGCGACCACGGTCCGGCCGTGCGCACCACCAGCGCGAGGTCGACGTCGCTGACCCCGGCGGCGTACCCGCCGTGCGCGAGGCTGCCGATGGCGAAGGCGGCCCGGAACCCGGTGCCGAAGAGCAGGCGGGCCCACCGCACGGCCTCGTCCAGCACGGCCCGGGCCTCGGCCTCGGCGTGCCCCTCGTCAGTCGACACTGGCCTCGAGCCAGGCCTCTTCGAGCTCCTCGCGCTCGCTGACCAGCGCGCGCAGCTCGGCGTCGAGCTCCATCAGGCGCCCGGGATCGGTCGCGGCGTCGGCGAGCGCGGTGTGGAGCTGCTTCTCCCGGGTGTCCAGCTTCTCGATGCGCCGCTCGATGCGCTGGACCTCCTTGCGGGCCGCCCGCCGATCGGACTCGGACCCCGCGGCCGGGGCCGACGAGGACGCCACCCGCGCCGGACCGGCGCCCGCCATCTCGATCTGCTGCTCCCGGCGGCGCAGGTACTCCTCGATGCCGCCCGGCAGGTCGGTGATCCGGCCGTCGCCGAACAACGCCACCGTCCGGTCGCACACCCGCTCGGTGAGGTAGCGGTCGTGGCTGACCAGCAGCAGCGTGCCGGGCCAGCCGTCGAGCAGGTCCTCGAGCTGCTGGAGGGTGTCCACGTCGAGGTCGTTGGTCGGCTCGTCGAACAGCAGCACGTTCGGCTCGGTCATCAGCAGCCGCACCAGCTGCAGCCGACGCCGCTCGCCGCCGGAGAGCTCCGAGACCGGGGTCCACTGGCGCGCCGCCGGGAACCCGAAGCGCTCGGCGAGCTGTGACGCCGTCTGCTCGTAGCGCCCGATCGTCACGCGCTCGGCGATGTCCTCCACGGCCTGCAGCACGCGGCGGTGCAGCGGCAGGTCGGAGAGGTCCTGCGACAGGTGCGCCAGCCGCACCGTCGTGCCCTGCACCCGCCGCCCGCCGTCGAGTTCGCGCTCCCCCGCGATCGCCCGCAGCAGCGTCGTCTTGCCCGAGCCGTTGATCCCGACGATGCCGATGCGGTCGCCGGGCCCGACGCGCCACGTCTGCCGGTCGACGATCGTCCTGTGCTGGTCCCCCGACCCACCCGACGGCACCGTCAGCGTCGCGTCCTCGAGCTCCACGACCGTGCGTCCCAGCCGGTGCTTGGCCATCGTCACCAGCTCGACGGAGTCGCGCGGCTCCGGGACGTCGGCGATCAGCGCCTCGGCGGCCTCCACCCGGTAGCGCGGCTTCGAGGTGCGCGCCTGCGGCCCGCGGCGCAGCCACGCCAGCTCCTTGCGGGCGAGGTTGCGGCGACGCTGCTCGGCGGCGTCGGACAGGCGCGCCCGCTCCGCCCGCGCGAAGATCCAGTCGCCGTAGCCGCCGTCGAACTGCTCGACCCGCCCGTCGACGACCTCCCACGTGCGCGAGGCGACGGTGTCGAGGAACCAGCGGTCGTGGGTCACGACGACGAGGGCGGTCCGGCGGGCGAGCAGGTGCGCGGCGAGCCACCCGACGCCCTCGACGTCGAGGTGGTTGGTCGGCTCGTCGAGCACCAGCAGGTCGAGCTCCTGCACGAGGGCCGCGGCGAGGGCGATCCGCTGCCGCTCGCCGCCCGAGAGGCCCTCCACCGACGCGTCGAGACCGCGCTCGCCGCCCGGGCGCAGGCCCTCGACGACGGCCCGCGACCGCGCGTCGGCGGCCCACTCGTGATCGGGGACGGGGCCGCCGAGCACCGCCTCGCGGACCGTCGCCCCGCGCGGCCGCGACTGCTGGGTCACCGAGGCCATCCGCAGCCCGCGCACCGGGCTGACCCGGCCGGCGTCGGGCTCCAGACGGCCCGCCAGGATCGAGATGAGCGTCGACTTCCCGCCCCCGTTGCGCCCGACGACGCCGATGCGGTCCCCGGCGTCGACGCCGAGGGAGACGCCGTCGAGCACGGGCTTCGGGCCGCCGAACGCGATGGCGACGTTCTCCAGGTTGACCAGGTTTGCCACGGTGCTCTTCTCG
>NZ_JBVPVA010000892.1:0-5630 GCF_055612215.1 Actinomycetospora sp.
GGTGAAGTCGTTGCGCTTCCCCCCGGTGACGGCGTACTCGTCGGTGGTCGGGTAGCCCAGCGAGGACCGCTCCGCACCGAGCGACGCCCACTTGGTGCGGATCGCGCCGAATATCGTGTGGGCCCCCGTCGCCGTCGACCAGTAGATCGACCCGTTGCCGGTGAAGGTGGCGTACCGGCCGGCGCCGTCGGCCGTGGCCGTGACGTCGCGGGTCGGGTAGCCGAGCACGCCCTTCGTCTCGCCCACCGCGAGCCACTTGTCGCGCAGCGGGCCGAGCAGGCCGTACACCGCGTTCGTCGACGGGTTCCAGTAGAGCCCGCCGCCGCCGGTGACGGAGAAGTTGGTGCCGCGACCCTTGCCGTCACCGGTGACGAACTCGTCGCTCGTCGGGAACTTCAGCGTCCCGGCCGGGCCGCCGAGGGCGACGTAGCGGGTGTTGATCGCGCCGCGGACGGCGTGCGCGCCCGTGGCCGAGGACCAGTAGATCGCGCCGTTCGCGTAGTCCTGCGCCCGCCCGCCGGTCACGTCGCGGACGGCCGACTTCGGCGCCCCGAGGTACGACGACGACCCGCCGAGCTGCTGGTAGTACGCCGTCACCGGGTCGGCCGGCGGGGTGGTCGTCGTCGTGGTGGGCGGCACGGTCGTGGTGGGCGGCACCGTCGTCGTTGGCGGCACGGTCGTCGTCGTCGTCGGCGGCACGGGCGTGGTCGTCGTCGGCGGGACCGGCGTCGTCGTCGTGGGCGGCACCGGCGTGGTCGTCGTGGTCGGCGGGGTGGTCGTGCCGGTGCTGATCCCGGTCGCGGCCGCGTAGCGCTGCAGCGCCTCGATGAAGTAGTAGTCGCCGAACATGATCCCGGTGTCGTAGGACCCCGCGGGCTTGTTCTGCGTGCCGTGGAGCAGCACCGCCTGGTTGGTCGTGCCGTCCGCGAGGTAGGCGGGGCTCGAGAGCGCGGCGAGGATGTCGCGGGCGCCGTCGAGATAGCGGGCCTTGCGGGTGGCGTCGGTCGTGAAGGACGAGAGCTCGACGAGCCCGGACGCCGCGATCGCGGCCGCCGAGGTGTCCCGCGGCTGGCCCGTTGTCGAGGGCAGCGAGAAGTCCCAGTAGGGGACCTTGTCGGCGGGCAGGTGGGAGAGGAAGTAGTCGGCGGAGTTCTGCGCCGTCGTCAGGAACGCCGCGTCGTGGGTGAACCGGTAGCTCATGGTGAAGCCGTGCACGGCCCACGCCTCGCCGCGGGACCACGTGGAGTCGTTGCTGTAGCCCTGCGCGGTCGACTTGGACTTCACGGCGCCGGTGTTCTGGTCGTAGTTCACGACGTGCCAGCTGCCGCCGTCGGCGCGGAAGAAGTCGCGGGCGGTGGTCTTGGCGTGGGTGGCGGCCATCGTCGCGAGGCTCGGGTCCCCGCCGTTCTGCGACGCCCAGAACAGCAGTTCCAGGTTCATCATGTTGTCCATGATCACGCGGTACTGCGTGGTGTCGGTGCGGGCGTCCCAGGAGCGGATCGCGCCGACCTTCGCGTTGTAGCGGGTCGCGAGCGTGCGCGCGGCGGTGAGCGTGACGGCCTTCGCGTTCGCGTCGCCGGTGATCGTGGCGTCCTTGCCGAACGTGTCGAAGATCTGGAACCCGACGTCGTGGCTGGAGTCGTCGGTCTTGTTCACCTCGACACCGGCCTGCCAGGCCTCCGCGCGCTGCTTCCAGACCGGGTCCTGCGTCCGGGCGTACTCCTGCCACATGGCGCCGGGGAAGAAGCCGCTGGTCCAGTCGGTGGCGCCGACGGTGGTCCACACCCCGTTGGTGCCGGTGCGCACGGGGTAGGCGTTCGTCGCGAGCCGGCTCGCCGTGGCGGCCAGACGCGCGTCGGCGAAGGTGAGGTCCTTGCGGATCGTGTCGGCCGTGAGATCGGCGGCCCGCGCCGGCGGCGCGGTCAGGACCTGGACCGACGCCATCACGACGGCGAGGACGGCGAGCGCCGCGACGGCGGCCCACCACCGCCGTCGGCGACCGCCCCGGTCCGTGCTCCCCGCGCGCGCCGTCCCGTTCATGCGTCCTCCTCCGGAAAAACCCCCTGTATCCGGAGCAGTCGTTGCGGACGGGCGTGCGCGTTACTCCCCGTGCAGCATGTTCGTCAGTCGTGACCCGAACGGCCTACCTACAGCAGGCCGAGGCTGCGGAACGGGCCGCCGGAGATCACGGTGAGGTCACGGGGCGCCCCGTGGCCGCGCGCGTAGGCGAGCATCTTCGCCAGGTCCCCGACGCCGTTGCTGGCCGGGACCGGCGCGAAGTCCAGCGTCGAGAGGATGCCGAGGGCGCGGCCGTCGGCCGAGAGGAAGGCGCTGCCCGAGTCGCCCGGGATGCCGGGGGTCACCGTCGCGACGAGGTGGGTCCAGCCGTGGCCCTGGTCGCCGAGGCTCGTGCCGATCTTCGGGCCGAGCGCGGACACCCCGCCGCGCAGCTCGGAGTTGCCGTAGCTCGCGACGCGCTCGCCGGGCGCCGTGCCGTCGGTGTCGACGCCGACCGGGCCGCCGAAGAAGGGCACCGCGGGGCTGACCTGGGCGACGTCGGCCGGGTCGATCTCGACGAGGGCGAGGTCGTTGTACGCACACGCGTCGGGGTCGGTCTCGTGGGCCTCCTGCATCGCGAGCCACGAGTTGTAGACGAGCCGTCCGGGCTTCGAGGCGCCGCTGATCTCGACCGGCGTCCCGAGCGGGAGCGACGACGAGGTGCACCCGTTCGTCTCCTGCGCCGAGCCCGTGCCCGAGCAGTGGGCGGCCTGGCCGAGGTAGACCTTGCCGCCGCCCGAGTACACGAAGTTCGCGGTGCACTGCGCACCGGCGGTGCGCACCTGCACTCCGGGGTGCACCCCGCCGGCCATCGCCGCGCCGAGGTCGGGACCGGCCGCCGGAGCGGGCGCGGGGACCGCGACGGCCGGCGCGGGCGTCGGGACCGGCGCCGGGTCGGCCCACGCCGACCCGACGGTGCCCGCCGTCAGGGCCGCAGCCCCGACGAGCACCGCCGCGAGCCGTCGTGCCTGCCGTACCCGGACTCCGCGCATGGACACCCCGATCCGTCGAACCGTCGGGGTGTCAAACGGGCGCGATCCGGGAGGGTGACGCCCGATCGGGAGGTCGTGCGGATCGTCGCGCTCAGCGGGTCTGCAGGGCCGCCCACGTCGTGGCCGCCGCGACGCCGCCGTCCGCGGCGAGGGTCTGGCCGTTGATCCAGCGGCTCTCGTTCGACATCAGGAACGCGACCACGGCGGCGATCTCGTCGGCCTCGGCGTCGCGACCCGCCGCCGAGCGCTGGCGGGCGAGCCGGCGCGGATCGGTGGCGCGCTCGACGTCGGGGAGCTGCGGGGTGCGCACCGGCCCCGGCGCGACGGCGTTCATCCGGACGCCGTCCGGCCAGGTCAGGGTCGAGGAGGCCGTGGTGTAGGCGAGGACGGCCTCCTTCGAGATGTCGTAGACCGAGCGCTCGGGCCGGCGCTCGCGGCACCACCGCAGGCCGTCGTCGAAGGAGGTCGTGGCGAGCAACGGGCGGAGCTCGGCGAGGTGGGCCACCCAGTGCCGGCCCTCGGAGGAGGACACGTTGACCACCGAGCCGCCGCGCTGGATGCGGGGGAGGAGCCGTTCGGTGAGGTGGCGCATGCCGAGGAAGTTCACGGCGAGCACCTGGTCGGCGGGCGCGGTCCCGGGCAGGCCGGCGACGTTGGCCAGGGCGTCGACGCGCTCGTCGAGCCGTTCCACCGCCGTGTCGATCGAGCGCGGGTCGGTGAGGTCGCAGCGCACGTGCGCGATCTCGCGGTCCGGCGGCTCCCGGCGGTCGAGACCGACGACGGTCACGCCGTGGCGCGCCAGGAACTGCGCGAGGGCGCGGCCCACCCCGGAGGAGGCGCCGGTGACGATGAAGACGGTGCTCATGGCGCCGGTCAGCGTAGACGGCGCCGCGCCGGTCACGGCCAGGTGATGGTCGAGACCACGTGTGGTCCTGACGGGTGAGTCCCGTCGTCACGCGTCGTCCGTCCGGACCAGACATCCGAGACGCCGAAGGCCTCCGTCGGAGGCGCCGGCTTGGCACGATGGTGACGTGCAGCTCTTCGTCGTCGACGCGTTCACGTCCGTGCCCTTCACCGGCAACCCGGCGGCGGTCTGCCTGCTCGACGGCGACGCGGACCGGGCTCCCGGCGCGGACTGGATGCAGCGCCTCGCGGCCGAGATGAACCTCTCGGAGACCGCGTTCGTCGACCTCTCCACCCTGGAGGCCACGGGAGAGATCGGCTTGCGCTGGTTCACCCCCACCGTCGAGGTCGACATCTGCGGGCACGCGACCCTCGCGTCGGCGCACGTCCTGATGGAGGAGGGGCTCGCCACGGCGCCGCTCGCCTTCCGGACGGCCTCCGGGGTGCTGCGTGCGGACCGGGCCGGTCGCGACGCCATCGCGCTGGACTTCCCGATCGACGTCCCGGTCCCCGGGCTGCCCCGCGGCTACCTGGCCGACGAGTTCGCCGACGCGCTCGGCGCCTCGGTGATCGCGGTGGCCCGCTGCCGCTACGACGTGCTCGTCGAGGTGTCGGCCGCCACGGAGGTCCGCGAGCTCGAGCCCGACCTCGCCGTGCTGCGGGCCGCGACCGGCCGCGGCGTCATCGTCACGGCGGCCGCCGACGACGGCGTGGACGACGCCGACTTCGTCTCCCGCTTCTTCGCGCCCGCCGTCGGGATCGACGAGGACCCCGTGACCGGCTCGGCGCCCTGCTGCCTCGCGCCGTACTGGGCCGAGCGGCTCGGCAAGCCGTCGCTGGTCGGGGCGCAGCTCTCGCGGCGCGGCGGGACCGTCGGCGTCGAGGTGGTGGGCGAGCGGGTGCTGCTGCGGGGGAACGCGGTGACGATCACCCGCGGCACCTTGGCGGTCCCGGGCTACTGACCCGTCCGCAGCGGGGCGATGACCTGCTCGGCGAACCGCAGGACCGGCTCGGTCGAGTCCGGGTTCCCGAAGTCCATGACGAAGTGGTCCGCGCCCGCGTCGTGCCGGGCGGACAGCTCCTCGACGAGGCGCGCGGAGTCGTCGTCGGACTCGGGCAGGGCCCGCTCGAGGGTCACCGACACCTCGATCGCGGCCGGGTCGCGCCCGGCCGCCTCCGCGGAGCGCCGGACGATGTCGAGCCGCCGTGTCCAGTCCTCGCCGACGCTCGGCGGGGCGTTCCAGGCGTCGGCGAGCCGGCCCACCATCGGCAGCCCGATCTTCTCGCCGGCCGCCCCGATGCAGATGCGCGGCGGGGGGTCGGGCAGCGGCGGCGCGGCCGCGCCCTCGATCCGGTAGTACCGGCCCTCGAACGACGGCGAGTCCTGCGTCCACATCCGCCGGCATATCGTCACGGCCTCCTCGAGCTGCGCGAACCGCACCGAGGGCTTCGGGAAGTCGTAGCCGTAGGCGGCGTACTCCTCGGCCCGCCAGCCCGCCCCGATCCCGAGGACGAACCGCCCGCCTGAGAGGTGCTGCAGGGTGGCGGCCATCTTCGCGAGCAGCGGCGGGTGCCGGTAGCCGACGCCGAGGACGTGGTGGCAGAGCTCGACGCGCTCGTGGCGGGCGGCGAGCCACGTCAGCGTCGTCCAGGCCTCCATGAACGGGTCGGTCGGCG
>NZ_JBVPVA010000913.1:0-16012 GCF_055612215.1 Actinomycetospora sp.
CCTCCTCGGGCCCGAGCAGCCCCTGCACCCGCACCAGTGCGCGGCCGGCCCGTTCGTCGGCGACCCCGGTCTCCCCCCAGAGCCCGAGCTGCAGGCGCCCGGCGTCGACCACCTCCTCCGGCACCAGCTGCAGGGCCGCGAGCCCCTCGCCCCCACCGCTGCGCTCCGGGCCGCGGCGCGACAGCCAGCCCTCGAGCTGCCAGCGGACGCGGTCGGCGGTGGCAGAGGGGGTGAGGGGCTCGGCGCAGCGCCAGGTGCGGGCGAGCTCGTCACCGGCCGTCGTCCGGGCCTGGACCCCGAGGCGGGTGCAGGCGAGCCCGGCGTCCCCCAGCGCGGCGTGGAGGCGCTCCGCGAGCGCCCGCGAGGCGAACGCGGCGGCGTCGACGCGGTCGACCGGGGGGTCGAGGGGCACCTCGACGGTGAGCGTGTCGGGGACGCGGCGCCGGGAGGGCGGGCGCTCGTCGAGACCGCGGGCCAGCCGGTGGGCCCGCACGGCGGCCGCGTCGAACCGGGAGGCGACGTCGGCCGCGGGCAGCCCGGCGAAGCCCCCCAGGGTGGTCAGCCCCAGGCGACGGAGCAGCCCGACGAGCTCGGCGCGCGCGGTCGCCCCCGGGACGTCCGCCCCCGCGGTGTCCGGCTCGACGCCGGGCTCCATCTCGAGCTCGGTGACCGGCCGCGGGGCGAGGAAGGCCGCCGAGCCACCGGGCGGGACGATCACGCTGCGCCGGGCGGCGAGGGCGGCCGCGAAGACCCCGTCGGCCACCCCCACCTGGCACTCCACCCGGGTGCGGCCCGCGACGTGGTCGACGAGGCGCTCGGCGACGGCCTCCTCGCTGCCGAAGTAGCGGGCGGGGCCACGCGCCGCGAGCACCACCAGCCCGGGACGGATCACCTCGACGCCCGGGGTGATCTCCTCCACCGCCGCGGCGACCACCTCGAACGCCCGCGCGTCCCGGTCGGCGTCCCGGCCGAGCACCGCCAGGTCGGGGCAGCGCGCCTGCGCCTCCCGCCGTCGCAGCCCCCGCCGGACGCCCTGCGCACGGGCGGTGGCCGAGCAGGCGACCACCCGGTGGGCCACGAGGACGGCGGCGGGACGGTCGGCGGGGATGCCGGACTCGGCGCACGCGGCGACGACCGGCCAGTCCGGGCACCACAGCGCCACCACCCGGATCGGGGCCGCCGTCGACGACGGAGCCGCGGCCTCGCTCACCCCGTCCTCGCCGGCAGGTCGACGGGGACCGGGGTGACCACCTCCGCGGCGTCGGCCACGCCCCCCACCCGTCCGTCGGGCCCGGGGAGCAGGACGTCCTCGGTCAGGTCACGCGCGCGACCCCGGGCCGCGCAGCGCAGGTGCACCCGCCGCGACCGCAACCGCCCCGCCCCGTCGCCCAGCAACCCCGACCAGGTGCCCCCGGTGGCGTGCAGCTCGGCGTCCGCGCCCGGCCAGGCGCCCACCGGGATCAGCACCGCGCCCTTCTGGCGCACCCGCGCGGCCAACCGCTGCCGGTCGCCCGCCCGCCAGGCCGAGGCCCCGCCGAGCACCACCACGTCGAGGCCGTCCACCAGCGTCGCCACCACGCTCGCCGGGCGCGGGCCGGGCCGCGGGACGAGGGCGGTGCGCCCGAGGTCCAGCCCGGCCTCGCCGGCGGCGGCCAGGCCCACCCCGGGGAGCCCGACCAGCGCGCACCACGACCCCGACCGCGACGCCTCCGCCACCAGGGCGAGCAGCAGCGCCGTCGACCCGTGCACCGACACCGTCGACCCGCGACGCAGCCCGCCCCACGGCAGCAGGCCGGTGAGCGGCCCCGCCACCGGCAGCAGGGCCCGCTCCGGCTCCCGCGCCGGCTCGGCCTCCGGCTCCGGCTGCACCCCGCGCGGGGACGGCCCGGCGTGCGATGCTGCCCTCCGGACCGCAGCGCCCGACCCCGCCCGACCGGGGAGCTCGGACGCCCGGACGAGGCCCAGCTCGGAGAACCGCCGGGAGAGGACCTCGGGCGGGGACGCCTCGGCAGATGGGGCCATGACGACCTCCTCGTTCTTCGAACACCTGTTCGAACGAAGAGAACGCTAACCCACCCCCCGACAAACGCGCCACGACGACGCCGCGATCGGGAGAGTGACTCAGAACGTCGGCGCGCCCGCGGTGGCCCCGGGGGCCGCGCCGGTGCCCGGCGTCGTACCCGTTCCCGGCGCCGTGCCCCCGTCCTGTTGCTGCCGGCGCTGGGCGGCGCGACGCTTCCGGGCGGCCTGGCCCTTCGCGGCCCCCTTCGCGGCCTGGCCCGCCCCCGTCGCGGCCGTGGCGTGCGTGGCGGCCGGGGCGGAGGCGTCCGCCACCGCGTACCCGGCCCCGAAGCCGCCCCCCAGCAGGACCAGGCCGGCCAGCGTCGCGGCGGCCCCCACCCGGACGCGTCGCGACCGCCACCAGCCCGACCGCGGGGCCGGCAACGGTCCGGACTCCCGGACCGTCGCGGGCTCCCCCACCGGGGCGTGCACCGTCCCCCGTTGCGTGGGCGGGTCCGTCGGGCCCACCGGGTGCTCGGCGGGACGGTGACCCGGCTCTGGGTAGCCCGTCGGCTCGGCGTACCCCGTCCGCTCGGCGTACCCCGTCCGCTCGGCGTACCCCGTCCGCTCGGCGTGTTCGGCCTGCTCCGCGTGCTCCGGGGACCCCGCGTCACCCGAGGTCGCGGGTCCCTCGTCGTATCCGGTCCCGTACCAGGGTTCCTCCTCGCCCGTCGGGTGCTCCTCGGGGTCGTGCGGTCCGGTCACGGTCTCCTCCTCGCAAGCTGATGCCGCCCTGAAGACTCCGCCCGACGCGGGGCGCGCGGCCACCGTGGCGGCCCACCCTTCAGCGCGTGATCAGGGAACCGGCCCGCCACGCCCTCACCGTCGTCGTCGTGGCGGTCGCGCTCCTCGCGACGGCGTGCAGTGCCGGGTCCACGCCCGACCCGGATCCCCCGGAGCTGCCCGGCCCCGCGGGGGTCGCCCCGGCGGCGCAGGCCGGGCACCCGAACATCGTCTTCGTCCTCACCGACGACCTCGAGACGAGCTTGCTGCGCTTCATGCCGCACGTGGCCGCGCTCGCGGCCCGCGGGGCGAGCTTCAGCACCGACGACGACGCCGACACGTTGTGCTGCCCGTCGCGGTCGTCGATCTTCACGGGCGCCTTCCCGCACGACACCGGAGTGTTCACCAACTCCTCGCCCGACGGCGGTTTCGACGTCTTCCGCGCCCGCGGCGACGAGGCCGACACCGACGCCGTCGCCCTCCAGCGGGCCGGCTACGCCACCGCGATGATGGGCAAGTACCTCAACGGCTACCAGCCGACCGACGGCCCGGAGCCGGGCTGGAACGAGTGGGACGTCGCCGGGAACGGCTACCCGGAGTTCGACTACGACCTGAACGTCAACGGCACGATCGCCCACCATGGGCACGCCGACGCCGACTACATGCCCGACGTCCTGTCCCAGCGCGGCTCGGACTTCATCACGGCACAGTCGGCGACGCACCGGCCGTTCTTCCTCGAGGTCGCGACGTTCGCCCCGCACTCGCCCTACACGCCCGCGCCGCGCCACGCGCAGGACTTCCCCGGGTTGCAGGCGCCCCGCGATCGGTCGTTCAACCAGCCGGACGCCCCCACCGCACCCGCATGGCTGCGCGACCGCACCCCGCTGCGACCCAAGCAGATCGCCCGGCTCGACGAGGGCTACCGGAAGCGGGCCCAGGCCTCGGCGTCGGTCGACGACGTGCTCGCCGGGCTGGAGCAGACCCTGGAGCGCACCGGCCAGACGGCGAACACCGAGATCGTCTTCAGCTCCGACAACGGCTACCACATGGGCCAGCACGAACTGAGCGCCGGGAAGCAGACGACGTTCGCGACGGACCTCGTCGTCCCGCTGGTCGTGGCCGGTCCCGGCGTCGTGCACCGGACGGTCCCGGAGACCGTGCAGAACATCGACGTCGCGCCCACGGTCGTCGACCTCGCGCACGCGCCGCCGCTCCCGATCGCCGACGGCCGCTCGCTGGTGCCGCTGCTCGCCGGCGCCGACCAGCCCGACTGGCGCACCGCCGCGCTCGTCGAGCACCACGGCCCGAACCTCGCCCCCGACGACCCGGACCGCACCCCGGGCCGCTCCGCCGCGAACCCGCCGAGCTACACCGCGGTGGCCACCGGCCCGGTGACCTACACCGAGTACGCGACCGGCGAGAGGGAGTACCACGACACCACGACCGACCCCTTGCAGCGGGACAACACCGTGGCGACGGTGCCGCCGAGCCGGTTGGCCGCCCTGCACGCGACCCTGACGGCGCTCGCGAACTGCCACGGCGCGGCCGCGTGCTGGGCGGCCGGCCATCTCCCGCCCTAGCCAGAAGATGGCCACCGCCCCGCGGCGGCGAGGGCTGGAGCGGGGCGAGGAACGAGCGCTGGATCAGCGTCGCCTTGCCGCGACGATCAGTGCGCGAAGTGCCGCGTCCCAGTCAGGTACATCGCTACGCCGGCCTTCTCGGCGGCCTCGACCGTCTGGTTGTCGCGGACCGACCCGCCGGGCTGCACGACGGCCGCCACCCCGGCCTCGGCGAGCACCTCGAACCCGTCGGGGAACGGGAAGAACGCGTCGGAGGCGGCCACCGACCCGCGCACCCGGTCGCCGGCGCGGGCGACCGCGAGCCGGGCCGAGTCGACCCGGTTGACCTGGCCCATCCCGACGCCGACCGTCGCGCCCCCGGACGCCAGCAGGATCGCGTTCGACTTCACCGCCCGGCACGCCCGCCAGGCGAACGCCAGGTCGGCGAGCACCTCGTCGGGCACCGGCGCACCGGTCGCGAGGGTCCACGACGACGGGTCGTCCCCCGGGGCGTCGACGGCGTCGCGCTGCTGCACGAGCACGCCGCCGGAGATCGGCCGCTGCTCGACCGCGGCCGGCGACCACTCCGCCGTCAGGACCCGGATGTTCTTCTTGCGGGCCAGCACGTCGAGCGCGCCGTCGGCGTAGGACGGCGCGACGACCACCTCGGTGAAGATCTCCGCGATCTGCTCGGCGGCGGCGACGGTCACCTCGCGGTTGACCGCGATGACCCCGCCGAAGGCCGACGTCGGGTCGCAGGCGTGGGCCCGCGCGTGCACCTCCGCCACGTCGCTGCCGACCGCGATCCCGCACGGGTTGGCGTGCTTGATGATCGCCACGCACACCTGGTCCGGCCCGTGGTCGTGCGCCGCCCGCCACGCCGCGTCGGCGTCGACGTAGTTGTTGTAGGACATCTCCTTGCCGTGCAGCTGTACCGCCCCGGCGATGCCGGCGGTGGCGTCCGGGTCGGCGTAGAGGACCGCCGCCTGGTGTGGGTTCTCGCCGTAGCGCAGCACGGCCCGCCGACGCGCCGTCGTGCCCACCCAGCCCGGGAACGGCACGGGCGTGCCGTCGGACGAGGTCGCGGGGTCGGGAGCCAGCACGTTGCCCATCCAGGAGGCCACGGCCACGTCGTAGGACGCGGTGTGCCGGAACGCCTCGGCGGCCAGCGCGCGGCGGTCGGCCAGGGTCACGCCGCCGGCCGCCACCTCGGCGAGCACCCACGCGTAGCGCGTCGGGTCGGTGACGACGGCGACCGTCTCGTGGTTCTTCGCGGCCGCCCGGAGCATCGCGGGGCCGCCGATGTCGATCTGCTCGACGCAGTCGTCGGGGGCGGCCCCGGAGGCCACGGTCTGGGTGAACGGGTAGAGGTTGGACACCAGCAGGTCGAACGGCGCGATGCCCAGCGACTCCAGCTGGTCGACGTGGGTGGGCAGCCGGGAGTCGGCGAGCAGGCCGGCGTGCACGCGCGGGTGCAGGGTCTTGACGCGGCCGTCGAGGGTCTCGGGGAACCCGGTGAGCTCCTCGACGCGGGTCACCGGCACCCCGGCGTCGGCGATCCGCGCGGCGGTCGAGCCGGTGGAGACGACCTCGACGCCCGCGGCGTGCAACCCGGTCGCGAGGTCGAGCAGGCCCGCCTTGTCGAAGACGCTGACGAGCGCGCGGCGGATCGGGCGGCGACCGTCGGTCCCCTGACCGGCGGGAGCTGTCTGGGGCGCAGCGGTCACTTCGATCCTCACTGTTCGTCCGGTGATGGTGGCGCCGTGGCGCACCAGGGCGGCCACGGTCTCGACGAGCATGCGGCGCTCCACGACCTTGATCCGCTCGTGGAGCGTGTCCTCGGTGTCGTCGGGGTCGACGACGACGGCCTGCTGGGCCAGGACCGGCCCGGTGTCGACGCCTGCGTCGACGAGGTGAACGGTCGCGCCGGTGACCTTGACGCCGTGCGCGAGCGCGTCGGCCACCCCGTGCGCCCCCGGGAACGCGGGCAGCAGGGCGGGGTGGGTGTTGATCGTCCGGCCGCCGAACCGCGCCAGGAAGGCGGGCCCGAGGACCTTCATGAACCCGGCGGAGACGACGAGGTCCGGGTCGTGGGCGGCGACGGCGTCGGCCAGGGCGGCGTCCCAGGCGGCGCGGTCGACGGTGCCGTCGGGCCCGCGGTGGTCACCGAGGCGCACGACGACGGGTTCGGCCTTCGCCTCGAGGGCCCGGTCCAGCGCGGCGACCCCGGGGCGGTCGGCGACGACGGCGACGACCTCGACGTCGATCGCGGCCGCCTCGTCGAGCAGGGCCTGCAGCAGGGTTCCGGACCCGGAGGCGAGGACGACGACGCGTGCGGGCGCCCGGACCTCCAGGCGTGTCCCGGCCGGGGAGCCTCCGTGGTCACCCGGACCCGCGTGCGTGCTCAGCGCGATCTCCTTGCCGCCGGTGCACAGACCTGGGCTCCCGGCGTCTCGACGATCCTCGGCATCGAGAGTAGTCGGCCTCCCCGACCGGGCGCCCTGTCGGTCGGGACACCTTGACGCGGCGGGGCTTGATCAGGGGCACACGGCGCACGTCACCGGCGCCTCGGGGCTGCGTGAGGTGCCCCTCGTCGTGGGTCAGGCGCGGTGCGGGTCGGCGGCCTCGTCGTCGGCGTGCGCGGCCTCGTCGGTGTCGTCGGCCTCGCCGGCATCGGCGGCACCGGCGGCATCGGCGGCGGCGGTGTCTTCGGTGTCGTCGACCTCGTCCCCGTCGTCGACCTCCTCTGAGTCCTCCGGGACAGCCGAGACCTCCTCCGCGGCCGCCGGCGCGGAGGCCCGACGCGTCCCCCGGCCGCCGGCCGGGGCCTCGGTCGGCGCGGCGAGGAGGGCGACGACCGCACCCGGCAACGCGATCCAGGCGATCACGGCGAGCAGGACCGGGCCGGCGGGGACGCTCACCGGGTCGAACGGCCCGGAGCCGAGCCGCCCCCCGGCGAGTCCCGCCGCGAGCGCGAGCACCACGCCCGCGGTCAGCGCGGCCACCAGGACCGGGCGCACCCGGCGGAGCAGGTCCTGCCCCGGGCGCCGCGACGGACCGCGGCCGACCACGTCCCCCGCCCCCACGGGCGCGAGCAGCCACCCGACGGCCGACCCGACGGCCAGGGGCAGCGCGAACGCCAGACCGGCCCAGGTGGGGGGCGGCCCCGAGGGCAGCAGCGCCGCCAGCGGCAGCGGCGGGACCAGCCCCGGCGTGGCGCCGGTCGGGGCGGCCACCACCCCGCCGACGGCGAACCCGGGTCCGAGCAGCCACGACGAGGCGGCGACGACCGCGTTCGGCAGGTACGCGGCGTCGAGCAGCCACAGCCCCGCGCCGCTGCCGACGTCGGGTGCGATCGCGGCGAAGGACCCGGCCACGGCCTCGGCGTGCGCGAGCAGGACGATGAGCAGGAGCGCGGCCCCGCCCGCCACCGTCGCCGCGGCGGCGCCGAGCCCCGCACGCAGGCCCCGCGCGACCCAGCGCGGGAGGGTCCGCACCCGGGCCCCGAGGCCGCAGGGACCGGCGACCCCGGCCGCCGCGGACAGCGCCGCGAGCAGCCCCGCGACCGTGCCCGCCGCCGCCGGCGAGGCGTCCGCCGGGATCGTCGCGGTGTCCGGGGTCAGCAGGGCCGCGGCGAGGACGCCCGCGGCGGCGTGCACGGCCGCGACGGCCGCGACGACGGGGACGCCGAGCGAGGTCCAGCGGTCCGGACGGGCGTCGTGGGCCGCGTCGGCCCCGTCGACACCCGGCAGGGCCGCGAGCCGGACGACGCCGCGGCGCGCGAGGACGGCGACGAGCACCGCCACCCCCGCCGCGGGCGCGAGCGGCAGCACCCCGAGGGGGACCCCGCCGATCGTCAGCGGCACGAGGTGCACGGCCAGCCAGAGCGGGATGCCCGAGCCGAGGGCCTGCGCGAGGCCGGGCTGGCCGCCCGGCGTCGTGCCCGACGCCGAGGCGGTGACCAGTGCGACGAGCACCACGACCGCCGCGTACGACACGCACACCGGGACCAGCGCGACCTCGGCGAGCACGCCCAGCCGGGGCGGCAGGTCCGGACGGCGCCGGCGACCGGGCCGTGATCGGTCCGGGGCAGGCGCCGGGGCAGCTGGGGTCGGGGCCGCTGCGCTCACGCGGACCCACGATTCCACCCCGACGCGCGCCCACCCGCGCGCCACGCCGGGCCCGCGCGCGCCGGGACGGCCGGGTCAGCGGGCCTCGTGGGCCCCCGGACGGTCCCGGCCCTCGGTGCCGGACCCGGACGCCGACCCGGACTCACCGTCCGAACCCTCCACCGGAGCGCCCCACCCGGTCGGCCGCGGGAAGCCGGACGGCGGGGTGGCGTCGCCGGACCCGTCGGGGGCGGACGCGCCCGACGCGGGCCGCGTGGCCGGCTCCCCGGACGGGGGCGTGGCCGCGCCCTCGCCGCGCTCGGAGGACTCCCCGCCGGGCGCGGGCGACGTGGGCCGGCGCGCCTCGGTGGTCGACGCGGAGGACGACCCGATCCCCTCGGTACCGGCCTCGGACCGCGTGCCGGCGCCCTCGCCCGGACCGCGCGACGGCCCGGTGCGCCCGTCCGTCAGCGGCGTGGCGAGGGTCGGTGCCGGGTTCGCCCCGGAGGGCGAGGGGTCGCGGGTGGCCCCGGCCGGTCCTGAGGACGCCGCGTCCGGGCCCGGCGTGCGGTGGACGACCTGGGTCCGGGCCGCCGGGTCGTCCCCCGACGGCTCGCCGGAGCGGCCGGCCGGGGAGAACGACATGGGCCCCCACGGCCGTCCGGGCCCGGACGGGCCCGCCCCCTGCTGGGACGGCCCGCCCGGGTGGCCGGTGCGCTGGGTGGCCTGCTCGCCCGGGGCCGCGAACGAGCCCGACGGCGGCCCGGCGTCCGGGCCCGCCGCTGCGCCCCCACCGTGACCGGGGCGGCCCGACGCACCCGCCTGGTCCCCGAACGACCGGGGCGTCCCCGCGCCCTCCGGCGACGCCGCGCGCCCCCCGGCGACGAGGCCGAGGGCCGACAGCGCGGCCACGACGGCAGCCGCCGCGGTGAGGACCGCGAGCACGACGACGACGATGTCGAAGCCGTCGCTCACCGCGAGCGTCTGGAAGCTGATCAGTGCCGCGGTGACGGTGAGCACCGTGCCGGGCAGCACCGTGCGCGGCGCGGTGGGGAGCACGGCGACGCCGACCGTCAGGCCGCCGGCGAGCACGAGGGCGGGCAGGAGCCCGCCCGCGTCGAAGCTGGTGAGGAACGTGGCCAGGAAGGCGAGGACGGCCAGGCCCGCGGCGGTCATCGCGGCGATGCGACCGAGGCCGGCCGGGACACCCGTCGCCCCGGACGTACCCGCGGACGAGCGCGCGGGCCCGGAGGTCGACGATCCCGCCGGACCGGCTCCCGGGGCGGGCGCGCTGGGCACCGTCGGCCCGGCGACGGGACCGCCGGGACGCGAGACGGGGGCACCGCGGGCGGGCGTCGGCGGCGCCGGTCGGCCCCAGCCGGGCGGCTGACCACCCGGCCCCTGACCACCCGGACCCTGACCACCCGGACCCTGCCCCGGGCCCTGACCGGGACCCTGCGGCGCGGGACCCGAGCCGGGACCTCCCGCGCCCGCCCACGAGGAGCCGCCGTAGGGCGAGACGCCCCCGAACGGCCTGCTCGGCGGCCCGACGGCCGGTCCGGGCTGCGAGGGCGGGCCGGGGTGCGGCACCGGCCCGGGCCCACCGGGCTGCGCGTGCCCGGGCGGCTCCGCGGACGCCGTCCCGCGCGCGGGCGACGACGGCCCCGGAGCCGGCACCGTCGACGGCCCGTCGGGCGCCCCCGACCCGTCCGGCGCGGAGGGTCCGGAGGGTCCCGACGGCCCGGACGGCGCACCGCCCCGTCGCTCCGGGCCTCCCGAGGGGCCGGAGCTCGAAGGTCCTGCACTCATCGGATGTCCTCCCGGAACGGCGTCGTCGACCCTCGGACCGGCCGCGCCGTGACGACGCGGCCGGTCCGGCGGCCCACCCTGCTACATCCGGGCCCTAGGAGACGAGCGAACGCGCGAGGTCGGCGGTCTCGGTCGGGGTCTTGCCGACCTTGACGCCCGCGGCCTCGAGGGCCTCCTTCTTCGCCTGCGCGGTGCCGGCGGACCCGGACACGATCGCGCCGGCGTGGCCCATCGTCTTGCCCTCGGGCGCGGTGAACCCGGCGACGTAGCCGACGACCGGCTTCGTCACGTTCGCCTTGATGTAGTCCGCGGCGCGCTCCTCGGCGTCGCCACCGATCTCACCGATCATGACGATGGCCTCGGTCTCGGGGTCCGCCTCGAACGCCTCGAGGGCGTCGATGTGCGTCGTGCCGATGATCGGGTCGCCGCCGATGCCGATGCCGGTGGAGAAGCCGACGTCGCGCAGCTCGTACATCATCTGGTAGGTCAGCGTGCCGGACTTCGACACCAGACCCATCTTCCCGGGGCCGGAGATGTTGGCCGGGATGATGCCGGCGAGCGACTTCCCGGGCGAGATGATCCCGGGGCAGTTCGGACCGATGATCCGGGTGCGGTTGCCGTTGGCGCAGGCGTGCGCCCAGAACCACGCCGAGTCGTGCACCGGGATGCCCTCGGTGATCACGACGGCGAGCCCGATGCCCGCGTCGATGGCCTCGACGGCCGCGTCCTTGGCGAACTTGGGCGGCACGAAGAGCACCGAGACGTCCGCCCCGGTCTCCTTCATGGCCTCCTCGACGCCGCCGAAGACCGGCACCGAGGTGCCGTCGACGTCGACCGACGTGCCGGCCTTGCGGGCGTTGACGCCGCCGACGAGCTGCGTGCCCGCGGCCAGCATCTTGCGGCCGTGCTTCATGCCCTCGGAGCCGGTGAGCCCCTGGACGATGACCTTGCTGTTCTCGTTGAGGAAGATCGACATCTCAGGCTCCCTGCGCGGCCAGCTCGGCGGCCTTGGCGGCGGCGTCGTCCATCGTGCCCACCACGGTGACCAGCGGGTGGTTCGCCTCGTCGAGGATCCGGCGGCCCTCGTCGACGTTGTTGCCGTCCAGGCGGACGACCAGCGGCTTCGTGGCGTCGTCGCCCAGGATCTTCAGGGCCTCGACGATGCCGTTCGCGACCGCGTCGCAGGCGGTGATGCCGCCGAACACGTTGACGAAGACGCTGCGCACGTCGTCGTCGCCGAGGATGACGTCCAGGCCGGCGGCCATGATCTCGGCCGAGGCGCCGCCGCCGATGTCGAGGAAGTTGGCGGGCTTCATGCCGCCGTGCTGCTCACCGGCGTAGGCGACGACGTCGAGCGTGGACATGACCAGGCCCGCGCCGTTGCCGATGATGCCGACCTGCCCGTCGTCGAGCTTGACGTAGTTCAGGCCCTTGGCCTTGGCCTTCGCCTCGAGCGGGTTCTCGGTCTGCTGGTCGACGAGCCCGAGGTGGGACTCGTGACGGAACGCGGCGTTGTCGTCGAGGGTGACCTTGCCGTCCAGGGCGACGATGTGGTCCTGCGGGTCGCGGACCAGCGGGTTCACCTCGACCAGCGTGGCGTCCTCGCCGACGAAGGTGTCCCAGAGCTTGACGATGGCCTGCGCGGCCTCGTCGGCGACCTCGGCGGGGATCTTCGCCTGCGCGACGATCTCGTCGGCCTTGGCCCGGTCGACCCCGGAAATCGCGTCGATCGGCACCCGGGCCAGGGCCTCGGGCCGCTCGACGGCGAGCTCCTCGATCTCCATGCCGCCCTCGGCCGACGCCATCGCGAGGAAGGTGCGGTTCGAGCGGTCCAGCAGGAAGGAGAAGTAGTACTCCTCCGCGATGTCGCTGGCCTCGGTGACCAGCACGCGGTGCACGACGTGGCCCTTGATGTCCAGGCCGAGGATCTTCTCGGCCTTCTCCTTGGCCTCCGCGGGGTTCTCGGCGAGCTTGACGCCGCCGGCCTTCCCGCGACCGCCCACCTTCACCTGGGCCTTGACGACGACCGCGCCGCCGATCTCACCCGCGGCGGCCTCGGCGTCGGACGCCGTGTCGACGGTGCGGCCCGGCAGGACCGGCACTCCGTGGGCGGCGAAGAGGTCCTTCGCCTGGTACTCGTACAGGTCCACTCGTGAACTCCTCCATCACTGACCGGCAGCATCCGTCGGTGGACTCCGGCGGCGGTCCCGCCCCGCAGGGCGGCCCTGGGTCACCGTCCTCGGCGCCGCAGCGCGCGGCGGACTCCCCCGGGCCCGGTCGGCGGGACCGAGGGCGACCCTAGCGGCGTGTCGTGCACCCGGGCGCGGCACCGGGGGCGACCCCCGCCACACCTCCCCGTCCGTGCGAGGGGAACCCCCGGCCGCTCTATCCCACCGGGGGTTCCCCTCGTGCGGGTCCGCTCGCCTCACGGATGCGCATGATCGCCACCCCGGCCGCCGCGAGGGCGACCACCAGGCAGGCGACGGCCGCCCACGTCCCGATGCCGACGCTCTCCCCGGGACGCGGCGGGGTGAGGACCAGGGCGGAGAGCCGCACGACGAGCAGCGCCCCGGCGGCCCCGAGCAGCGCGAGCGCCCGCGCGGGCCGGGCCCGGGGGGCGAGCAGCGCGGCGACGGCGACACCGACGACCCCGGCGAGCGAGCCCCACGCGGCCGCGCCCGGGTTCTGCCACGCCCCGCCGGCCGCGCCGGCGGCGAGCGCGTCGCGGGCGAGCGGCCCCCCGAACCCCGGGACGGCGAGTACGGCGGCGACCGCGGCCAGCGGCAGCATCGTCGGGTCGGGCTCCACGGTGTCGGTGCCGTCGGCGGGCCGCGCCCCCAGCGGGGTGCCCGGGGTCGCCCGGCCGCCCGCGACGTCGCGCCGCTCGGCGAACCCCGCGCCCGCCGCGAGCACCGCGGTCAGCACCGCGAGCACCAGCGCGGCCAGCACGGCCCAGCCCCCGGTGCCGACGCCGACGCCCGCGCCCGGCGCGCCGGCGAGGCCCGCGCCGGGGTCGAGGACGGCGGCCGGGGTGTCGCCGCCGTCGACGCCCGCGAGCACGACGTCGAGCGCCGGGCCGGCCGCGAACGGCACCGTCAGCCAGGCCACCGAGAGCGTCGGGCGCGCGCGGACGACGACGCGCGGGGTCCCGACGACGACGAGCAGCGCCGGCACCGCGAGGACCACCGCGGCGGGGAGGAGCAGGATGCCGGTGCCGGTCTGCAGCGGGCTGCCCGCAGCGCCCGAGACCCCGGAGAGCGTCGGCAGCAGGGCGCCGAACAGGGCCGCAGTGGCGGCGAGCAGGGCCGCGACCCCGGCCGCGCGGGAGCGCAGCACCGCGGTCCGCGCGGGCACCCCGATCAGCAGCAGCCCACCCGCGGCCACGAGGACCGCGCCGGGCGAGACCGCGAGACCCGCACGGGCGACCGAGGCGACGAGCACGGGCGCCACGCCCGCGACGACGCCGGCGCCGAGCGCGGTGTGCACCGCGCGGCGGACCCGCATCCCGGCCTCGTCGGCCGCGGTCGGGACACCGCGACGGGGCTCCCCCGGCACGCCCGCGAGGGCCCGGGCCCCGGGCAGCAGGGCGAGGACGACGACGGTGGCGGCGAGCAGCGCCGTCCCCGCCCCGGCGGGCGGCGGCGTGTCGAGGACGGCGTGCGGCGCGAAGCCGGTGCCCGGCCCGTCGACGGTGAACGGGGCCGCGGCGAGGCCCGCGGCGACCACGAGGGCGCCGCCCACCGGGCGCAGCAGCGCGGACCCGCGCTGGGTCCCGAACACCGACGGGCCGGCACGGCGGGCGAGCGCGACGAGCGCGGTGGTCGCGACGGTGGCCGCCGCCAGCAGGGCCACGTCGCCGGCGACGAGCGCCGCGGCCAGCCCGGCGGGCCACGGCGAGGTCCCGCCGACCAGGACGTCCGGGCGGGCGGCGGAGACCGGGTCGACGAGCAGCGTGACGTCGACGAGCAGACCCCCGGCGCCGAGCGCCCCGAGCGCCGCCGGGGCGGAGAGCGACGCGGCGCCGAGCGGGCGCCGGCCTCGCCGCGTGGCGAGACCGGGCGCGATCGCGGCGATCAGACCCACCAGCGGTGCGAGCACGCCCGCCACCCGGACCGGGGCACCGAGCCCGCCCGGCGCGGCCACGGCGACGACGATCCGCAGCGCCACGGCGACGGCCACGAGCGCGACGGCGATCCACCAGGCGCGGGCCACGCCTCCCGGCGCCGGAGCGCCCGGGCCCGGCTGCGGCGGGCCGCCCGGGGCGGGCCCGGGGCGCCGCGACCCGGCGTCGGCCGGTGAAGCCGTCATGTCCGCGCAGAGTAGGCGGGCTCGCGAGCGACCACGCAGACCCCCACTTCCTCGTGAGGTCCCTCAGCTTGATCGGTCATCCGACCCGCCCGACGCGACACGCCGGTGAACGTCGCCTAACGTTCCCTTCATGGACGTGACCGGGGTCATGTCGCCGACGCCGGCGACGACCGTCGAGCCGGCGCCGCCACCCGCGGGCACCGTTGCCTCCCTCGCCGCCACGGCGTGGGGCGGGCTGTCCTACCTCGCGCGCACCATGGGCGTCCCGCGCGGGCTGCGCGGCCTCGCCGTCGAGGTCGCCTGGACGGCGGTGCACCTGTCGGTCTACCCCTGGGGCCTGCTCGACGAGGCCCTGCGCCCCGGCGGCGTCCATACCCACCACCGCACCGACGACCTGCCGCCCGGCGAGCGCTCGCTGCTCGTCTCGGACCTCGACGGCGCCGGCACCCCGGTGCTGCTCGTTCACGGCATCGTCGACAACCGGTCGATCTTCGTCCACCTCGCCCGCGTGCTGCGCCGCCGTGGGCACGGCACCGTGCAGGCGGTCAACTACAGCCCGATGACGGCCTTCACCGGGGACGTCCGGGCGGCCGCCCGCGACCTCGGCCAGCACGTCGAGCGGCTGTGCGCGGTGTCCGGCGCCGACCGGGTCCACGTCGTCGGGCACTCGCTCGGCGGGCTGATCGCCCGGTACTACGTGCAGCGGCTCGGCGGCGACGCCCGGGTGGACACCCTCGTGACCCTCGGCAGCCCGCACCAGGGCTCGCTCATCGCGCACCTGCTGCCGCCGACGGTCGTGCCCCGGCAGCTCCAGCCCGGCTCGGACCTCCTGCAGGAGCTCACCGAGCCGGCGCCGGGGTGCCGCACCCGGTTCCTCGCGGTGTGGAGCCGGATGGACCAGCTGGTCGTGCCGCAGCGCAACGCCCGCCTCGAGCACCCGGATCTGCAGGTCACGAACGTCCGGCTCGACCACGTCGGGCACATGGCGATGACGATCGACCCGAAGGTCGTGCACCTCGTGACGTGCGCGCTGGCCCGCACACGGCCCCCGCGCGAGCGCGCCGCCCAGCGGACGACCGCGGGGACGACGAGCGTCGCCGGCTGATCCCTCCCGGTGCGCGCGCCGGACGCGCGGCCCGCGGCGGGGTTGCCCGCATCACCCGACCCGACGACGACCACTCGGCGCGCCGGGGCGTACGCACGGCGTGTTCGCCCGCGAAGTCCTGACCGGCAATTTGCCCGGGCTTGGGGTTCCGTGCCACCGTCCGGGACGTCCAGCATCACGGTGCGGTCACGAACGACTCACGGATCGACCCCGACGATCCCACCGGCGCTCCCCACGCCACCGCAGTCGTCCGACCACGCCCCGACCCCGCGAGGGCGGGCATGCCGCCGGGGATCAGGCCGAGACCGGGGCCGGCGAAGCGGGGAGCGCCGGAGCCA
>NZ_JBVPVA010001038.1:0-7377 GCF_055612215.1 Actinomycetospora sp.
CGCGCACGAGGTGATCGTGCTGGACGGCCCCGTCGGCGACATCCTGGTCCCGGCCGTGAAGGACCTGACCGGCGGGCGGGGCGCCGACGTCGTCTACGACCCGGTCGGCGGCGACACCTTCGACGCCTCTCGCCGGGTGACCGCCTGGGAGGGGCGCCTGCTCGTCATCGGCTTCGCCGGCGGCCGGATCGCGGACGCCCCGACCAACCACGCGCTCGTGAAGAACTACGACGTCGTGGGGGTGCACTGGGCGGCCTACCGCGCGCGGGCGCCGGAGCTGGTGTCGGCGTGGCAGCGCCAGCTCGAGGCGCTCTGGGCGCGGCGGCTCATCGACCCGCTGGTGGGGGCCGAGTACGCGCTGGCCGACCTCCCCGACGCGCTGGACGCCATCGCGACCCGCACGACGACGGGGCGCGTGGTCGTCACGCCGTAGGTCAGACCCCGACGGCGCCCAGCGACGCGCGGGAGAGGCGGCGGCGCAGCCACACCTTGCGGGTGCCGTCGGCGAAGAGCAGCGTCCGGGCGAGCTCCCAGCCGCCGAACTGCGAGCGCAGGCCCAGCTCGGTCGTCGCCGAGAGCCGCGAGACGTCCGGGGGCAGGCGGACCGGCTGGTACTCCCAGTCACCCTCGACCACGCCGGGCTCGAGGGTCACCTCGGCGGGCACGGGTCGCTTCGCGTCACTCACGCGCAACCTCCTGGTCGCTGTCCGTCGACCACCGTACGTCGTCGGCCCCGCCACGTCAGGGCTACGTCCAGGGGGCGGGCTCGTCGTCGATCATCACCCCGTCGGGCCCCGGGGCGCCCGCGGGGACGGCTACCAGACCGGCCGAGGAGACGTCGTCGAGGGCACCGCGGATCGCCGGCGGGAGCGTCAGGTCCTCGGCCGCGAGGGAGCCGAGCAGCTGGGCGCCGTCGCGGGCGCCGACCACCGGCGCCACCACGCCGGGCCGGTCGCGCACCCACGCCAGGGCGACGGCGAGCGGGGACGTCCCGAGCCCGTGGGCGGCGGTGACGACGGCCTGGACGATCCGCGCGGCCCGGTCGGTGCGGTGGCGCCCGACGTAGGGCCCGAGGTGGGCCGAGGCGCCGCGGGAGTCGTGGGGCGTGCCGTCCCGGTACTTGCCGGTGAGCACCCCGCGCCCGAGCGGGCCCCAGGGCAGCAGGCCCATGCCGTGGTACGAGTCGGCGGGCAGCACCTCGTCCTCGACGCCGCGCTCGAGCAGCGAGTACTCCGACTGCACGCTGACCAGGGGCAGCCCCGCGGACCGGGCCGCCGCCGCGACCTGCCAGCCGGCGTAGTTCGCGACGCCCGCGTAGCGGACCCGCCCGGAGGAGACGGCGAGGTCGATCGCCGAGAGGGTCTCGTCGAGCGGGACGTCGGGGTCCCAGGCGTGGAGCTGCCAGAGGTCGACGTAGTCGGTGCCCATCCGTTCCAGCGAGGCGTCGAGCGAGCCGAGCAGCGAGGACCGGGACGCCCCGCCGCCGAACGGGCCGTCCTCGCGGCGGGCCCCGGCCTTCGTCGCGAGCACGACCTCGGTGCGCGGGATGACGTCGGCGAAGAGGCCGCCGAGGATCGCCTCCGCCTCGCCGTCGGCGTAGACGTCCGCGGTGTCGACCAGGGTGCCGCCCGCGTCGAGGAAAGCCAGCAGCGAGGCACCGGCCTCGTCCGCATCGGTGTCGCGACCCCAGGTCATCGTGCCGAGCGCGAGCCGGGACACCCGTAGCCCGCTGGCACCCAGGCGTCGCTGTTCCACGGCCTCGCAGGATAGGGGGCGCCCCCGCCCCCGCTGCGGACGCCGGGCCGGGACCGCGTCGCGACACCGGCGCGACCGAGACGTTCCGGGCATCCGTTACGGTTCGGGACCCGTGCAGATGAGCTGGCTGGAAGCGATCGTCCTCGGACTCGTCCAGGGGTTGACCGAGTTCCTGCCGATCTCGTCGTCGGCCCACCTGCGGATCGTCGCCGGGGTCTTCTTCGACAACGACGCCGGGGCCGCGTTCACCGCGGTCACCCAGCTCGGGACCGAGGCCGCCGTCCTCATCTACTTCTGGTCGGACATCTGGCGACTGCTGACGGCGTGGGTGCGCGGGATCGCGCACCGCGAGACGCGCGGGCTGGACTACCGCCTGGCCTGGTACGTGATCATCGGGACGCTCCCGATCAGCATCCTCGGGGTGCTGTTCAAGGACGCGATCGAGGGGCCGGCCCGCAACCTGTGGCTGATCGGGACCTCGCTGGTGGTCTTCGGCGTGGTCCTGGGAGCGGCCGAGAAGTACGGCCGGCAGCGGCGCCCCGTCGAGGACCTGACGCTGCGCGACGGCGTGATCATGGGTTGCGCGCAGGCGTTGGCCCTGCTGCCCGGCGTGTCCCGCTCGGGCGGCACGGTCTCGGCCGGGCTCTTCCTCGGCCTGCAGCGCCCGGCCGCGGTCCGCTTCAGCTTCCTGCTCGCCATTCCGGCCGTCACCGCGGCCGGCCTGTTCTCGCTGCCCGACATCGCCGACACCTCGGGCCCTGGCGCCCAGCCCTCCGCCGCGCAGATGGTGGTGGCCACGCTCGTCGCGTTCGCCGTCGGCTACGCCTCGATCGCCTGGCTGCTGCGCTACGTCGAGCAGCACACCGTCTACCTCTTCGTCTGGTACCGGGTGATCCTCGGCCTGCTCGTGCTGCTCGCCGTCTCGGGCGGCGTGATCGCCGCCGTCTGACGCGGTTAGGGTGGGCGGACGTGACCACGGTGATCCTCCTGCGACACGGTCGTTCGACCGCGAACGTGTCCGGCGTCCTGGCCGGCCGCTCCGCCGGGGTCGGCCTCGACGACCACGGGCGCACGCAGGCGACGGGGCTGGTCGACCGGCTGGCCGCCCTCCCGCTGGCTGCCGTCGTCCGGTCCCCGCTGCAGCGCTGCGAGGAGACCGTCGCCCCGCTGCTCGAGGCGCGCGGGCTGACCGCCGACGTGGAGGACGACCTCTCGGAGGTCGACTACGGCGACTGGACCGGCAAGACGCTCGGCGAGCTGGGCAAGGAGGACCTCTGGAAGGTCGTCCAGGCCCACCCGTCCGCGGCGGTGTTCCCGGGCGGCGAGGGCCTGGCGCACATGCAGCACCGCAGCGTGGCGGCCGTCCGCCGGCACGCCGCGCGCATCACCGAGGAGCACGGCCCGAAGGCGCTGTGGGTGGTGTGCAGCCACGGCGACGTGATCAAGTCGGTGATCGCCGACGCGCTCGGACTGCACCTCGACTCGTTCCAGCGCATCTCCGTCGACCCCTGCTCGATCAGTGTGATCAGCTACACCCCGACCCGCCCGTTCGTCGTGCGGGTCAACGACACCGGCGGGGACCTGTCCTCGCTGGTCCCGAAGCCCGACGAGGAGAAGGCGGACGGGGAGCAGGGGAGTGGCGACGAGGTGGCCGACCCAGGCGCCGACGCGGTGGTCGGCGGGTCCACCGGCGTAAACTGACCGCCAGTCCTGTCCCGTCCGGGAGCCCGCGCACCTCCCGGCCCGACCAGCACGACATGATCGAGGGGCCATGCCCAGGGTGATCCACGTCTTCCGCCAACCGGACCGGTTCGTCGCCGGGACGGTCGGCGAACCCGGCGACCGCTCGTTCTACCTGCAGGCCACCGAATCGGCCCGCCGCGTGTCGGTCCTGCTCGAGAAGGCGCAGGTCTCGGTCCTCTCCGAGCGCATCGGGACGCTGCTCGAGGAGGTCTCGCGCCGCTTCGGCGCCGACGTCCCGCCCACCACCCCGGAGAACGAGGTCGACACCTCGCCGCTCGAGGTCCCCGTCGAGGAGGAGTTCCGCGTCGGGACCATGGGTCTCGGCTGGGACGCCGAGTCGAAGAGCGTCGTCGTCGAGCTGCTCGCGGTCACCGAGGAGGAGGTCGACGAGTCGGTCGTGCTCGACGACACCGACGAGGGTCCGGACGCCCTGCGCGTGTTCCTCTCCCCGGAGCGGGCCCGCGCCTTCGCCACCCGGGCAGAGCGGGTCGTCTCCGCCGGCCGCCGCCTCTGCCCCCTGTGCACCCAGCCCCTGGACGCCGCCGGCCACGTGTGCCCGCGGCAGAACGGGTTCCGTCGGGTCGCCGCGGAGCCGTGAGAAGGGTATCGACTGCAGGAGTGACCAGTCCCGGGAAGCACGACGAGACGGACGACGGCAGGGACGACACCGACGCCGTGGCCCGTATGACCGTCGACCAGGTCGAGGACCTGCTGCGGCGCGGCACCCTCGAGGTCCAGGGGCGCATCACCGAGGCGTCCAACACGACGCTGCTGTGCTCGGTGACCCTCGACGCCGTCGAGGGCCTGTGCGTCTACAAGCCGGTCCGCGGCGAGCGGCCGCTGTGGGACTTCCCCGACGGCACGCTCGCCGGCCGCGAGGTCGCCACCTACCTGCTCAGCAAGGCCTCCGGCTTCGGCGTCGTGCCCCCGACGGTGCACCGCGATGGCCCCTTCGGGCCGGGCATGGTCCAGCGCTGGATCGACGTCGACGAGGAGCGCGAGCTGGTCGACATCGTCGCGCCCAAGCGGGTGGCCCCCGGGTGGCGCACCGTGCTGCGGGCCCGTGGGCACGACGGCGAGCCGGCGCTGCTCGTGCACGCCGACGACCCCGCGCTGCGGGCCATGGCCGCCCTCGACGTCGTCGCGAACAACGCCGACCGCAAGGGCGGGCACGTGCTCGCGGGCGCCGACGGCGGCGTCTACGGCGTCGACCACGGCATCTGCCTGCACCAGGAGACCAAGCTGCGCACCGTGCTGTGGGGCTGGGTCGGCGAGGAGCTCGACGACGAGGTCACCGCGGGCCTGCAGCGGTTGCGCGCGGCGCTCGCGCCCGGCAACGCCGCCGCGCTCGGGGACGCGCTGGGCGAGCACATCACGCGCGCCGAGGTGAGGGCGGTGCGCTCGCGGGTCGACCGGCTGCTGCACGCGAACGAGCTCCCGTCGCCGTCGGGCGGCTGGCCGCCGATCCCCTGGCCCGCGTTCTGACCCCGCCCCGCTCCGGGGAGCCCGCACCCCCGGACTTCCGTCACCGGCTCGACTCCGACCTGCTCTCCCCGCTCGGGGCGCTGCGGCTGTGGTGGTCCTACCCGCGGGACGAGGTCGCGCGCCGCGACGCGGTGGGCGTGCCGGTCGACGCCGCGGCGCCGCTGCCCGAACCGGCGGCCGGGACGCTCGGGATCACGTGGCTGGGCCACGCGTCCGCGCTGCTGTGGGTCGACGGCGTCACGGTGCTCGTCGACCCCGTCCTCTCGTCCGGCATCCCCGGCGCCGCCCGCCGCCTGACCCCGCCGGGGCGCACCGTCGAGCAGCTGCCCCACCTCGACGCGGTGCTGCTGAGCCACGACCACTACGACCACCTCGACGTCCGCACCCTCGGGCGCCTCTCGCGTCGCACGCGGGTGCTCGCCGGGCTCAACACCGGCCCGTTCCTGCGCGCCCGCGGGTTCACCGACGTCACCGAGCTCGACTGGTGGGAGTCGGTGACCCTGCCGGGCCGGTCCGGCCCGGTGTCGGTCGAGTTCGTGCCGGCGCGGCACTGGTCGCGCCGGACCGCGACCGACACCTGCCGGCGGCTCTGGGGTGGCTGGGTGGTGACGGGCGCCGACGGCCGCGCGGTCTACCACGCCGGCGACACCGCCACCGGGCCCTTCCTGCACCGCATCGCCGGCCGGCACCGGCGGCTCGAGATCGCGGCACTCCCGGTCGGGGCCTACCGCCCGCGGTCCCTGCTGCGCACCGTCCACATGGACCCGACGGAGGCCGTGCGGGCCGCCGAGACCCTGCGGGCCCGCCGGATGGTGCCGGTGCACTGGGGCACGTTCGTGCTCTCCGGCGAGCCGGTGCTCGAGCCGATCGAGCAGACCCGCCGGGAGTGGCGGCGCACCGGGCGCGACCGCGCCGACCTGTGGGACCTGCCGATCGGGGGCTCTCGGGTGCTGGGCCCGTGACCGCGCGGCCCTCGCCGGCGCGAGGGGAGCTCCCGGGCGGGTAGATCGACCCGATCCTCCCCTCGCGTAGGCTTCCGGCAAGTGATGCGGCTGTTCGTGTGGGGAACCGCGATCGTCGCGTACGTCCTCGCGGTGGTGGGGCGCTCGGCGCTCGCGTCGACCGGGGTGACGGCGGCCCAGCGCTTCGGGGTGTCGGCGGCGACGCTGTCGCTGCTCGCGGTGCTCTCGCTGGCCGTCTACGCGGCGCTCCAGATCCCCGCGGGCGTGCTCGTCGACCGCTTCGGCGCCCGGCGGCTCATCGCCGGCGGCGCGGTGCTCGTCGCGGTCGGTCAGGCGGTGCTCGCCCTGGCCCCGTCGTTCCCGGTCGCGGTGTGCGGGCGGATCCTCGCGGGCGCCGGCGACGCCGTGACGTTCGTGAGCATCCTGCGCCTGGTCCCGACCTGGTTCGCGCCCCCACGGGTGCCGCTGGTCAACCAGCTCTCGGGCATCATCGGCCAGCTCGGGCAGGCGGTGTCGGCGGTCCCGCTGGCGGCCCTCGTCGTGAGCGACGGCTGGACGGCGGCCTACCTGTCGGCCGCCGGGGTGACGGGTCTGGTGGCGGCGACGGCGGCGCTGGTGCTGCGCGACGGGCCCGAGGGCAGCCGGCACGCCGCCCCGGCCGAGGCTCCGCACCAGGCCGGGTTGGCCGAGGTCGTGGGCTCACCCGGGACCAGGCTGGCGTTCTGGTGCCATTTCGCCTCGCCGTTCTCGGGGAACGTGTTCGGACTCCTGTGGGGCTTCCCGTTCCTCGTGGCGGCCGAGCGGGTCCCGGGGGAGGTGGCCCGGTTCCTCGTGAGCGGCGTCGTCGTCGTCAACGTCCTCATCGGGCCGCTGTTCGGGCTGGTGTCCGGACGGTTCCCGCACCGGCGGGTGGCGCTGATCGCGGGCTCCGTCGTCGCGCAGGTGCTGCTGTGGTGCGTCGTGCTGGCGTGGCCCGGGACGGTGCCGTGGCCGGTGCTCGTCGTGCTCGTGGTGGTCTTGGGCAGCGGGGGGTCGGCGTCGCTGGTGGCCTTCGACGTCGCCCGCGCGGCGGTCGCGCCCTCCCAGGTGGGGCGGGCCTCCGGAGTGGTGAACGTCGGGGGGTTCACGTCGTCGCTGCTGGTGGTGGCGCTGGTCGGGGTGCTCCTCGACCTGCAGGGCGCGGGTGCTCCCGCGGACTGGACGGCGCCGACGTTCCGCGTGGCGATGGCGGTGCACGTCCCGGTGGCGCTGCTCGGGCTGGTCGGGATGGGCCTGGCGGCCCGCCGGGTCCGACGGGTGGCCGATCCCGGAGCGGCCCCGCCGCGCCGGGCCGTCGTGGGGTCCTAGCAGAGGGCGGGACCACGACGCGGCGCTCCACCTGCGCGTTGCGCGCACACTCCAGCAGCCGGAGCGCTCGGTGCTGCACGAACCG
>NZ_JBVPVA010001048.1:0-1802 GCF_055612215.1 Actinomycetospora sp.
GACGTGGTCGTCACCACCTACCCGCTCGGTGGCCAGACCCTCGGCGCCCTGCGCGAGCAGGGCCGGCTCACCGTGCCCGCCGTCACCTACCTCACCGATCCGGCCGCCCACGCGACGTGGTGCCACCCCGCGGTCGACCACCACCTGACTGTCACCCGGGCGACCGCCGCCGACGCGGCCCGCTACGGCGTCCGCGCCCGGGCGACCGGACCGCTGGCCGCTCCGGCCGCCCGCCGCCGCACCCGCACAGCCGTCCGCGACGAGCTCGGGCTGCCCCCGGCCGCCCCGGTCGCACTGATCAGCGCCGGGTCGCTGGGCATGGGCTCGGTCGCGCGCAGCGTGACCGACCTGCTTGGGCACCCCGACTTGCGGGTGGTCGTGCTCTGCGGGCGCAACGACCGCCTCCGCCGACGACTGGCCCGGCTGCCCCGGGTCGTGGCGCTCGGCTGGCGCGACGACGTACCCGCCCTGATGGGCGCCTGCGACGTCCTGGTCCACAACGCCGGTGGCCTCTCGCTCACCGAAGCCCTCGCCGTGGGCCTGCCCGCGATCACCTACCTCCCCATCCCCGGCCACGGACGCGCCAACGCCGACGTCCTCGACCAGGCCGGCGTCGCCCCCTGGCCACGCGACGTGGACGAGCTCGCCGCCGCCGTCGACCAGGTCGTGGCCGGTGACCCCCGAACGTCCCACGACCTGTGGCCGAGCGGTGCCGACCCCGCAGCCGTCGTCCACGGCATCCTCGCCGCCGCCCTCAACCCCACACTCCGGTCGCCCCTCACTGCCGCCACCGCGCGACCGTGAGCGGCACCCTCGAGGCTGCCGGGACGGCCGTGCTGGCCGCGGGCTTGGTCGGCACGTCCAGCGTCGCGCCGATCGCAACGCCCATGACCGAACCAACCCCGTCCCGACCAACTACGCGGCGGGCACCGAGTAAGACCGGGTGGGTGGCCACGCCGATGTCGAGCCCGCCCCACCTCTCCGGCGCCGACGACTCCAAATTCTCCGGCCACCGACCGGGCATGGTTCCCAGCCCGGGACTTGAGTGGACGGAGTGGGTTGAGCCCGCTCGGGGTCGGCCCAACACGAGGGGTGCCAAATGTCGCCCACTGGACGCGATGGGGTCGCGCTCTGCCGGGCCGACCTCCGGTCACGCCAACAGTCGTCCATCCTGCGCGCGCGCGACCATCATCGCCGGGGCGTTGGCGACCGCGCAGGTTCACCCCGAGGACTTCTCGCTATGAGCGCCACGTACTACGAGCGTGAGCGCTTTCTCGCGGACCCCGCACGCGCCCGCGACGCCCTCGAACAGCTCCGGCGATCGCTGCGCACCGCCCGCCTACCCGAATCGACCGTGCACGCCGTGGTGGTCGCCGCCAACGAAGCCCTCCACAACGCCGCCACCCACGCCTACAAGCCCCGCAGCGACCACGAGGATCACGAGCCCTCGCACGAACCACGCCGCGACCAAGTGGTGGAGCTGACCGTGCTGATCGATCCCGACCAAGTCCTGGTGGCCGTCACCGACTTCGGCCAATGGCGCGGTCCCGAGAACAGCCTGCTCGAGCACGAGACTCCCGACCTGCCAGCCAAGAACGGCCGCGGCATCACGGTGATGAGCGCCCACGTCGACGAAGTCGCCATTCATCGGGACACCCGCGGCACCACCGTCCTACTGCGCAGCATCAGGTCCGCTGAGGCTCCACGGCCGGACACCCGGTGATCCACGAGGCGAGCGACGTGATCGACGATCCTGTGGAGCCGGCGACTCGACTGGCTTGCGTCTGTGGTGGGCCCCCACC
>NZ_JBVPVA010000424.1:0-2022 GCF_055612215.1 Actinomycetospora sp.
GCCTTCTGCTGCTCGGGTGCCTGCGTCATGTCACTCCCCTGCCGTGGCGAGGGCGTCGGCACCACCGACGATCTCGCTGATTTCCTGCGTGATCTGGGCCTGGCGGGCCTGGTTGGCCTCGCGGGTCAGGTCCTCGATGAGCTCGTTGGCGTTGTCGGTGGCGGCCTTCATGGCCCGGCGCCGCGCCGCGGACTCGGACGCCGCGGCGTCCAGGAGCGCGGCGAAGATCCGCGTCCGGAGGTACTTCGGGAGCAGCACGTCGAAGAGCTGCTCCGCGTCGGGCTCGAAGTCGTACTCGGCGTCCTGGGACGAGTCGCCGCTCTCGCCGTCCTCGGACCCCTCGGAGTCCGAGTCGTCGCCCTCGAGCTCGTCCAGCGACAGCGGCGCGATCTGCCGCGCCTCCGGCGTCTGGGACAGCATCGAGGAGAACGCGGTGAAGACGACGTGCAGCTCGTCCACCCCGGCCAGACCCCGGACCTCCTCGGGGGCGATGACCGGCGGGTCCTCGTCCTCCTCGGGGCCCTCGATCGTCCCCTCGCCGCCGGTGAGGAACGCCGCCGCCAGCGAGTCCGCCACCGCGACGGCGTTCTCGTACTGGGGCAGCTCCGAGAACCCCGTCCAGCTCTGCGCGACCTCGCGGCCGCGGAACCGGAAGAAGTCCCGGCCCTTGCGACCGACGACGAAGAGCATCGGCTCCTGGCCGGCGTCGGCGATCTCCTGCAGCCGGCGCAGGGCCAGCCGCTGGATGTTCGCGTTGTAGCCGCCGGCGAGCCCGCGGTCACTGGTGATGACCAGCACGCCGACCCGCGTCACGTTCTCGCGGGCGACGAGCAGCGGGTGGTCGGAGGCCGCGGCCTTCGAGGCCTGGGTGAGGACGTTGGTGAACTCCTCGACGTACGGCCGGGAGTTCTCCACCCTCACCTGGGCCTTGGAGATGCGCGACGTCGCGACGGTCTCCTGGGCCTTGGTGATCTGGGCGATGTTGCGCGACGACCGGATGCGTCGCCGCAGGACGCGCAGTTGGGCCGGCATCCGCTACCTCAGCTCTCGTCGGAGTCGGACTTGGAGTCGGACCCGGAGTCCGACTTCGACTCGGACGACCCGGACTTCGACTCGGACGACTCGGACGACTCGGACGACGACCCGGAGCCCTCGTCCGACTCCGACTTCGACCCGGAGCCCTCGTCCGACTCCGACTCCTGGTCGTCGTCCGACGCCTCGACGGAGGAACCGTCGCTCGCCTCGAAGGACTTCTTGAACTCGTTGACCGAGTCCGTCAGCCGCTTCTCGTTGTCCTCCTCGAGCTTCCCGGTGTCGCGGATCTCCGAGAGGATCTCCGACCCGTTGCGCTGGAGGTGCTCGAGGAACTCGCTCTCGAAGCGCCGGACGTCCTCGGCCGGCACCGAGTCCAGGTGGCCGTAGGTGCCGAGGAAGATCGCGGCGACCTCCTGCTCCACCGGGTACGGCTCGCCCTGGCCCTGCTTGAGCAGCTCCATGAGGCGCTGGCCACGGTCGAGCTGGGCGCGCGAGGCGGCGTCGAGGTCCGACGCGAAGGCCGAGAACGACTCCAGCTCGCGGTACTGCGCGAGGTCCACGCGCAGCGAGCCGGCGACCGACTTCATCGCCTTGATCTGCGCGTCGCCACCGACGCGGGACACCGACTGCCCGACGTTGATGGCCGGCCGCTGGCCCTGGTTGAACAGGTCCGACTCGAGGAAGCACTGACCGTCGGTGATCGAGATGACGTTCGTCGGGATGTACGCCGAGATGTCGTTGCCCTTCGTCTCGATGATCGGGAGCCCCGTCATCGAGCCGGCACCGAACTCGTCGGAGAGCTTCGCGCAACGCTCGAGCAGCCGCGAGTGCAGGTAGAACACGTCGCCCGGGTAGGCCTCGCGGCCCGGCGGACGGCGCAGCAGCAGCGAGACGGCGCGGTAGGCCTCCGCGTGCTTGGAGAGGTCGTCAAAGATGATCAGGACGTGCTTGCCCTGGTACATCCAGTGCTGGCCGATGGCCGAGCCG
>NZ_JBVPVA010000455.1:0-1938 GCF_055612215.1 Actinomycetospora sp.
CGGGGGGTCGTCGATGCGGGCACGGTGCGTGACCTGGGGCGTCGAGGTCGGCGCGGGCCGGCGTTCCACTCGACCGGGAGGAGCGCGGACCGCCCGGTCGAGTCCTCCAGGAGGGAGCGTCCGGGCCGGGCGGTCACCGAGCGTGCCGGGCGTGACCTGAGGTGCTGACGTCGTCGGGGAGGGGCTCGCTCGATCCACTGAACGGAGTATCAGGAATGGGCCGCCTGGTGCCGTTCCCTTCATCGAGCGGCGCGGTCACCGGACCGGGTCGCGCAGCCCATGACCGTCGGGGAGGTCGCAGGTGGGGACGCTGACAGCGCTCACGACACGCACGGGCCGCCGGACGGATCCGGACGTCGCGTCCGCGGGCATCACCCGCCTGCCGACGACGCCGCTCGTCGCCGTGCTCGCCCCGCCGTCGCGCGCCTCGTCGGTCGCCCCGCCGTCGTCGCCCACGGTCCTGCCGCTGCCGCGCACCCGCGGCACCGCCCCGACCCCCGCCGTCCGTACCGCCACGGCGTCCACGGTCGCGCCCCACGCGCCGGACGCCCCCGCCGTCGCGCCCGCGCGCGGCGACATCCCGCAGCTGACGGGCCTGCGCTTCGTCGCCGCCGTCTGGGTGCTGCTCCTGCACGCCTCGTTCGTGCCCGGCGACGTCTTCGCCCGCTGGACCGCGCCGATCGCGCCGCTCGTGGCGGCGGGCCCACTCGGGGTCGATCTCTTCTTCGTGCTCTCCGGGCTCGTCCTCACCCGCGCCTACCTCGAGCGGCTGGGGCGGCGCCCGACGGCGCGGGGCACCTGGTCGTTCCTGCGCGCCCGCATCGCGCGCGTCTGGCCGCTCTACGCGGCGGTCACGGTCGTCTTCGGGCTCTGGTGCGCGGCGCGCCTGGCGTTCGGCCACGACGGCGTCGTGACCTGGCAGAGCCCGCAGCCCGACCTCGGGCCGATGGGCTGGCTGCGCCAGCTGACGATGACCCAGCTGTGGGACTCCCGCGGGATCGAGGGCATCTCGTTCGTGCTGCCGGCGTGGTCGGTCAGTGCCGAGTGGCTGGCGTACCTGTGCTTCCCGCTGCTCGTGCTGGGCGTGTGGCGGATCCGGAACTGGCCGCTACCGGTGCTGGGCGCGCTCGCCGTCGTCGCGTCCTCACCGATCGCACTGGCCGCCGTGCTGTCCTCGGAGTCGGGCGAGACCGGCGCCTACGCCTGGGCGCTGCGCATCGGCGGCGGGTTCACCGCAGGGATGCTGACGTGGCTGGTCGTGGCCCGGATCGAGCGGACGCCGCGGGTCGAGCGCTGCGCGCAGCGGATCGTGCTGGGCGTGCTCGCGGAGACCGCGCTGGTGGCCTACTGGGCGGCGTCAGCGCCGGCCTCGGCGGCCATCCCCGCGGCCGACCGGCTGTGGTTCGCGGTGCCGATGTTCCCGCTGCTGCTCGGGGCGCTGTGCCTCTCGGGGGGCGGGGTCGTCCGGTTCCTCTCGCACCCCCGGCTGCAGCACGGCGGGCGCATCTCCTACGCGGTCTACCTCGTGCACTTCCCGCTCATCGAGATCACCGTGGTGGCGATGACGCGCTTCCCGGCGCTCGCCCCGAACAGCTCGCTCGCGGCATTGGCCGTGCCCCACGTGCTCGTCGCCTCGGTGTTGGTGGCGCACTACGCGTACCGGTGGATCGAGGAGCCGGCCCGTCGCCGGTTCGCGCCGCGCTAGGTGCGCTCCGCGCTCGTGAGCACTAATCCGTCCTATGACACGGATTAGTGCTCACGAGCCGGAGGCACCTAGACCGGCAGGCGACGGAAGATCGGGCGCGGGATGTGGCGCAGCACGGTCATGACGGCGCGCAGCGGGGCCGGGGCCCACACCAGCTCGCGGCCCTTGGTCACCGCGTCCACGGCGATCTCGGCGACCTTCTCCGGCGTCGTCGAGAGCGGCGCGGCGTCCAT
>NZ_JBVPVA010000490.1:0-1649 GCF_055612215.1 Actinomycetospora sp.
GGCCGACCCGACGCCCGACGTCGACCGGCCCGTCCCGACACCGGCCACCGAGCCGATCGCCTCCGAGCGGGCCCGCCTCGCGCAGGGCCGCCTCGGGATCGACGAGGTGACCCCCGAGGTCTCGGGCGGGCGCTTCCCGTCGAAGGCCGTCGTCGGGGAGGTCGTGCCCGTCACCGCCACGGTCTGGCGCGAGGGGCACGACGCCGTCGCCGCGACGCTGGTCTGGCAGCGCTGCGCCGACGTCGACCACGCCGACGCGCAGGCCGTCGCGGGCGCCCCGACCGTCGGCGAGGCCCGCTCGACGCGCATGGCGAGCCTCGGCCCCGAGACCGACCGGGTCGCCGCGAGCCTCGTCGCCGACACCGAGGGCCTCTGGCGCTTCCGGGTGGACGCCTGGAGCGACCCGTGGGCGACGTGGCGCCACGCCGTCGAGGTGAAGGTCGCCGCCGGCCAGGGCGCGGGCGAGCTCGCCAACGATCTCGAGAGCGGCGCCCGGCTGCTCGAGCGCGGCGCAGCCCAGATCGAGGACCGCGCGAGCGCCGCCGACGTCCCCGACCAGCCCGCGGGCGAGTCGACCACCCCGATCGAGATGCCGCCGACGCTGACCTTCGCGACCGCGCTGCGCGAGGCGGCCGCGTCCCTGCGCGAGACCGACCGCAGCGTGCCCGAGCGGCTCGCGAAGGCGCTCTCGCAGCCGGTGCACCGCACGATGGTCGAGCGCCCGGTGCGCGACCTCGTGACCCGCGGCGCCGACCACCACGTCCTCGTCGAGCGGCCCCGCGCCCTCGACGGCGCCTGGTACGAGTTCTTCCCGCGCTCGACCGGCGGGTGGGACGACGAGGGCCGCCCCGTGCACGGCACGTTCGCCACCGCCCAGCGCGAGCTCGAGCGCGCCGCGGCGATGGGCTTCGACGTCGCCTACCTGCCGCCGATCCACCCGATCGGCGTGGTGAACCGGAAGGGCCCGAACAACACGCTGACCCCGGGTCCCGACGACGTCGGGTCGCCCTGGGCGATCGGGTCGGCCGAGGGCGGGCACGACGCCGTGCACCCGCAGCTGGGCACGATCGACGACTTCGACGCGTTCGTCGCGCGGGCGTCCGAGCTCGGCCTCGAGGTGGCGCTGGACTTCGCGCTGCAGTGCGCGCCCGACCACCCGTGGGCCGCGACGCACCAGGAGTGGTTCACGGTGCGCCCGGACGGGACCATCGCCTACGCGGAGAACCCGCCGAAGAAGTACCAGGACATCTACCCGGTCAACTTCGACAACGACCCCGAGGGCATCTACGCCGAGTCGCTGCGGGTCGTGCTGCTGTGGGTGAGCCACGGCGTCAAGGTGTTCCGAGTGGACAACCCGCACACCAAGCCGCCGGACTTCTGGGAGTGGCTGATCCGGCAGGTGAAGGCGCAGCACCCGGACGTGCTGTTCCTGGCCGAGGCGTTCACCCGCCCGGCGCGCCTCTACGGGTTGGCGAAGCTGGGCTACACCCAGTCCTACACCTACTTCACCTGGCGCACGGCGAAGTGGGAGCTGACCGAGTTCGGCGAGGAGATCGTCGCGCACGCCGACGAGTCGCGGCCGAACCTGTTCGTCAACACCCCCGACATCCTGCACGAGTCGCTGCAGCTCGGCGGGGGGGCGCTGTTGG
>NZ_JBVPVA010000549.1:0-1294 GCF_055612215.1 Actinomycetospora sp.
CCTCGGCGGGGCGACGCTGGACAACGAGGAGAACTACCTCCTCAAGAAGCTCTACACCGCGCTCGGCGCCGTCCAGGTGGAGAACCAGGCGCGCATTTGACACAGCTCCACCGTCCCCGGTCTGGGGACCAGCTTCGGTCGGGGCGGCGCCACGAACACGCAGCAGGACATCGCGCAGGCCGACTGCGTGGTGCTCGAGGGCTCGAACATGGCGGAGGCCCACCCGGTCGGCTTCCAGTGGGTCATGGAGGCGAAGCGCCGCGGCGCGACGATCATCCACGTCGATCCGCGCTTCACCCGGACGACCGCGGTCGCCGACGCCCACGTGCCGATCCGGCCCGGCACCGACATCGCGTTCCTCGGCGGGCTGATCAACCACGTCCTCACGGAGGGCAAGGACTTCCGCGAGTACGTCGTCGCCTACACGAACGCACCCATGATCGTCCGCGAGGACTTCGAGGACGCGGGTGACGAGGACGGGCTGTTCTCCGGCTGGGACCCCGAGACCCGCAGCTACGACACGTCCACCTGGCAGTACGAGGGGGCGGAGGTCGCGGCGGCGTCGGGCAACCGCGACCAGTGGGACGTCGTGTCGGGCTCGACCGCGGAGGGCGGCGGCGGAGGCGGCTCCGGCGACGACACCCACCGGGTCACCCACCTGCTCGGCCAGTCCGAGAGCGCCGGCTCCGGCGGGGCCTCGTTCCGCGGCGAGCCCGAGCGCGACGACACCCTGGAGCACCCCCGGTGCGTCTACCAGGTCCTCAAGCGGCACTTCGCCCGCTACACCCCGGAGATGGTCTCGCGGGTGTGCGGGATGAGCCCGGCGCAGTTCACCCAGGTCGCCGAGGCGATCTGCGCGAACTCCGGCCGCGAGCGCACCACGATGTGGGTCTACTCGGTGGGCTGGACCCAGCACACCGTCGGGGTGCAGTACATCCGCGCCGCGTCGATCCTGCAGGGGCTGCTCGGCAACATCGGCCGGCCCGGCGGCGGGATCATGGCCCTGCGCGGCCACGCCACGATCCAGGGCTCCACCGACATCCCGACGCTCTACGACCTGCTGCCCGGCTACATCCCCATGCCGAACGCGCACAAGGAGATGCACCTGCGGGAGTACCTGGCGGCCGACGCGGCGCAGAAGGGCTTCTGGGGCAACATGCCCGCCTACGTGATCAGCCTGCTCAAGGCCTGGTACGGCGACGCGGCGACGGCGGAGAACGACTACTGCTTCGACCGCATGCCCCGCATCTCCGGGGACCACTCGACGTTCACGACCGTCCTCAAGATGATCGAC
>NZ_JBVPVA010000601.1:0-2211 GCF_055612215.1 Actinomycetospora sp.
CGCGACGCCAGCGCAGCCCCGCGAGCACCGTGAGCAGGACGGGGCTGACCGCGACGACGACGTCCGGGCGCGGCCCGCCCACCAGCGCGGCGTGCGCGGTGAAGGCGGCGTCCATGACGATGCGGCGGCGCGCGTCGGGGACCGCGGGCACCGGGTGGCGCACCCGGGTCACCGGGACGCCGTCGATGACCTCGTGGCGGCGCAGGCCGGTGTAGCCGGACGTCACCTCCCAGGCCGGGTAGTGCGGGTAGCCGGTGACCACCCGGACCCGGTGCCCGGCGGCGTGCAGCGCGGCGACCATGCCCGTCGTGTAGGGCGCGTTCCCGGTGTGCTCGGGGGCGTAGTGCATCCCCACGACGCACACGTCCAGTGGGCCGCCGTGCTCCGCGACGGGCGGACGGGACGCGCCGGTCCGGTCCGGGGCGAGCGTCATGCGGTCCTCCCTCGCGCAGCCGTGGACGGCCGACGATTGATCGTCCGACCTCGGCCGGACCGGCACCCTGGGATCTCTTCCCAGGTCCGATCGGGCTGTGTCACACGCCGTACGCGTGGAAGGTCGAATTCGTCCGGATCATCCCGTTGACGCGGCACAGGCCCGCGCGGACGATGGCGCCATGTCGCCCGAACGAGCCATCCCGACGCCGACAGTGACGGTGCGTGACAGTTCGGGAGGCACGCCCGTCCCCCGGGTGTCGGTCGTGGTGCCGCTCTACCAGAAGGAGCGCTACGTCGGGCGCACCGTCGCGAGCGTGCTGGCGCAGACGTTCACCGACTTCGAACTCGTGGTGCTCGACAACGCCTGCACCGACGGGTCCGCCGAGGTCGTGCGCGGCTTCGCCGACCCGCGGATCCGGCTGGAGCGCAACCCCGAGACGGTCCCGGTCACCGAGAACTTCCAGCGCGCGGTGCGCCACGCCCGGGCGCCGCTGGTCAAGGTGGTCAACGCCGACGACCTGCTCGAGCCGACCGTGCTCGCCGAGCAGGTCGCGGTCATGGACGCCGACCCGACGCTCGCGCTGGTGTCCTGCCGGCACGACCTGGTGGACGACGACGACCGTGTCATCGCCCGCGGCCGCGCCCTGCGCAGCACCGACCTGCTAGGCCGGCGGGACGCGACGACGGTGCTGCGCCGCATCGTGCGCCACCGCGGCAGCCCGATCGGGGTGCCCGGCAACATGCTCTTCCGCCGCGACGCGTTCGACGCCGTCGGTGGCTTCCCCGACAACGGCTATGCCCTCGACGTCGGGCTCGCCGCCCGCCTGGTGACCCGCGGCGGGTTCTTCGGGATGCCGCAGTCGCTCTCGGCGTTCCGGCTCGCGAGCGGCTCGATCAGCTCGACGGCACGGCGCCGGAACATGGCGCTGCAGCACCGTTTCCTGCGGGAGCTGCGCTCCGAGCACGCCGACGTCGTGCGCCGCCGCGACGTGGTCGCCGGACTGGCCCGGGAGCCGGTGACGTGGCTGCGCCAGCGGATCATGATGGTCGCGTCGACCGACCCGGCCTCGGTGCGCCACCGGGTGGCCGCCGCGCTGCTGACGTCGCGGCGGCCCGGCCCGGGCGTCGCGGCTCAGCGCGGGGTCGCGAACACCACGATGTTGTCGCGGTAGTTCAGCGACCCGTCGTCGAACGGGCCGCCGCAGGTCATGAGCCGCAGGGTGGGTGCCGTCGTCGGGCCGTAGACCCGCTCGGTGGGCAGGTTGTCCTTGGCGAACGTCTCGACCGAGTCGACGCCGAAGCGCACGGTGCCGCCGTCGGAGCGGCCGACCTCGATGACGTCGCCGGGGTGCAGGTCGTCGAGGCGGCCGAACACCGCGGGCCCGCGGCGGGTGTCGACGTGGCCGACCATGACCGCCGACCCGGGGTCGCCGGGCACGGCCGACGAGGTGAACCACCCGACCTTCGTGTAGTCGGTGGGGACCTCCAGCGCGTCGCGGTAGTCCTTGCGCAGGTCCACCGGGTCGGTGGCGTCGAGGCCGATCGCCGGGATCTCCAGGCTCGTGGGGTGCGGGCCGCCGGGCGGCGGCGCGGTGGCGATCGCCAGCGGCATGCGGGCCGCGTACGGCGCTCCCGGGTCGTCCTCGCTCCCGGCCCCGAACCAGCCGGCGACGGTGTCCCAGATGCCGCCCGCGGCGAGCGTCCCGACGTGGGAGTGGGCGAGGCCGCCGAGCCCGGCCCCGATGCCGCCGGTGGGCGGGGTCGGCGCCTTGGGGG